>JAUZOF010000639.1 GCA_030706585.1 Bacteroidota bacterium | reverse complement strand
TGTAGCTGCGACGTAGAAGCACATATTCGTTACATTAAAGTAGGGTTAATTCATTTCAACTCTTCAGATTTATAAGGTTTTGGATTGTATTTTGTTCAGGTATGCCCCCAATATGCGATATGGTTTTAATTGTCATCGAACGAACCCCGCTGGGAGGTGTTATTCTATACAGAGTCCAGAAAATCAATTTTTCAAGTATGTAAGCTATGTGATTATGGAAAATGGAGAGATAAAGAAAGACATTGATTTGGCAGCTCAATTGAGTAAACTGACAGCGATCAGGGAAGCGTGGGAACGCCTACTGGCCAAAACGATCTACCCGATCAGGAGGGAAGCAATACGCCGGACAATCGCCAAAATCAAAGTGAGAGAAGCGGCGTTAGCAGAACAGCTGAATAAGAAATCCGAGACAGAATAGAGGCAATTTGGCCGTTAAACTGGCAGAACTGGCTTAGGATTTTAATGTCGAAAAACCGACGGTCAGCTTCGGTATATTGAATTTGGTTTGATTCATCCAGGTACCAAGTGTCTTAAGTGGAGCTACTGCCTCTCTGAGTGCATACAAGCCTGATTTAAGCGTTTAAATGTAGGAAATAAACAATGTGCCATTAGTGTATTGGAACTTCCTAGAGGGCAAAATAACCCCCAAATTTAGAGTGCGGTTTTCTGGGGAGCCTGTTGGCGTAATGACAGTGTGGCAAAATCTTAAATTGGCAGTGAGCCGGAATTTTTACCCATATTCACTCAGGAAAAAATATGGCGATAAAGTGTAATTGTATAGCGTCGATGTCCGATATTACGATTCGAGTAGGGAATCGACAACCTCATTAAAATAAACCTGTAATGTAAGGCTCGGTTGTTGAAGCTTGTGAAGAGATGATCCCGGTAGAGCAGGATAAAAAAGAACCCTGAATGTCGATCCCAAAGGTTGTGTCCAAAGCCTGCTGTCTGTGACCCTGTGGTGGGGAGGGGTACCCCCAAAGATACCCCCGTACCCCTGTCAGAATCCGAAAACCGATATAGGCAACAAGGTGAGATTTTGAAATTTATGAAAGGGGACGAGTATGATCTATTCAGTAAAAATACAATGGGAGGTGGATGGGACTATTGACGAATGTCTATTCACTGATGAAATGTTTGATGAGAAGAGGTGTGACGAGATTTTCTATTATATTGAAGGTAAAGAGGACTTTATCAGACTGTCTAAGCCTGGTAACGGTTCAGGGTTTATTGTCCTTAGTTGGGGTGTAAGATATGATACCCTACCAGAAGGTTCTTCATCCTCCGTGATAAGAAGCATAGTTGAGTCCCCAAATTCAAGGTTTACCTAATCCGAAAGATGCGAAAAACACCCTGCTCTCGATACTCTTTATTATAGCACCAGCAGGCCTCCATTGGTTCCGTTAAGTCTCTAAGGCGGCACAGCATACTGCTCATACTTAACAGGGCAATACTGGGGTAATTTGCCATGATTACCTCCTTTTCAATATTGACGTTATACCGACCGATATATACCCGGTTATTTATCACCCGAAGGTAGTGCATCTCGCCAATCTGCATACCCTTAACTAATCGAACGAGTGTAATTTTATTTTTCAGATATATTCTCACAGTTTGCTCTCTTATGTGCTGCAAGTTTAGCAATTACTCTCGTCGATTTAGTTCTAAATTTTGCACTAGAAATGTCTTCGATAATACGCTTCCATAATCTTTTGGGTTCTATACCTGTTGATATAATACATGAAGTCGTCTCTTATTATTTCCCAAACCTGGTATTCAGTGTAATAGGATGATTGGTGGTCGAGGATGAACTTTTCGTCAGATTTAAAATTATCATATACATCCTGACATATACTTTCTATCGCATTATCAATTAGATTAAACTGGTTGTATTCTTCGTATGAATCTTCTTCTATCATGACACAAATTTGTTCAAAGAAATTGAGTTTGAAATCATCTCCAAACATACAAGCATCAGAGGGAAAACGACGAAGTTTTTTTGCGACTTCTCGCACTGCTTTTTCCATTAAAGGTTTTGCAAGTCTATTGAAATAGCTATTTACTTCATCCAACTGACTTTTTAAGTAGTTAATCTCTTCTTGTAACTCAGAAACCCTAAAACTTTCTTCGTTTTTATATGTACGGTTGTGGTTAATGAATGATTGTTGATCTAAATCAGAAAACAACTGCTTCGTGCCGTAATTTTCTTTTTGGGATAAATCAGTGAAAATATCGAATAACATCCCTTGTTCACTTTCGTTATTTTCTAAATCTCTATTATCGTTTTCGTTTATATTATTATCTCTCATTGTCAGTTCATTGATATAAGTTTGAATTTATTTTAGCTTAGAAAACCACGTCCTAAGGGCGTGGTCAGAGACGTTTTCCGGGTTTGCCTGAAAATAGTCTATGTATAGTGATCAATCAATAACATTTTCATTGTAGTTCTCTGAATGCGTATGAATTCGAGTAAACAGAAACCCTTATAGGGTAAATCAATGCCCCTTCCTCTGGATGGGGATTTTTACTTTCATATATGAGCTTTACCCCACTTCCGCATTCCCATTGATCTCTTCCATCAGCG
>JAUZOF010000638.1 GCA_030706585.1 Bacteroidota bacterium | reverse complement strand
ATATCCTCACAAGCCCTTGTATAGGTATTGTCTCTCTCTTTACTAAGTCAGGAAGAGATGCTCGATCAATATTTTGATCCCGATTCCGATAAGGATAATACCTCCGATTATTTCCATCTTCAGATTTACCCTGTGACCGAATTTAGAGCTGAAGGTCGCACCGATGAAGCTGAGCAGGAATGTAGTGAAGCCGATGATGATGACCGGTTCGATGACCTCGATCTTAAGCAAGGCAAAGGAAAGGCCGACAGCCAATGCGTCAATGCTGGTTGCAATGGCGAGTCCCAGTAATGTAACGGCCTTGGTCGGGTCTATGCTCTTAGCATCCTCGTCTTTAGAACAGATACCTTCGTAAAGCATCTTTCCTCCAAGGTAGGTGAGTAGTCCAAAAGCAATCCAATGATCAAAACTTTCAATATACTTCTGGAAACTGATCCCCGCCATGTAGCCGATCAGAGGCATTATACCCTGAAAGAGTCCCATGAAGAGGGAGATCCGGAGGATATGTTTGATTTGGAACCGTTTAAGGATCATGCCGCAGGTGATGGATACGGCAAGACTATCCATGGAAAGCCCGAGGGCAATGAGAATAATTTCGGGTAGTGACATTGTGAAGAGTTGAATGCCAAAACCTGACAGGAATCTAAAACCTGTCAGGTTTAGAATTTGTAATAGATGGAAAACTGAATTCCGTAGGTCTTGCTTTTGTTAGAGCCGTATCCGGGGATGTAAGCGGGTGAACCGTATAACGTCTGCTTTACGTGATTTATGAACTTCGCCCTGACGTTCCATCCCATAAGTATATGGTTAGTAATACTAACCCGTAATCCCCCGATAAATTCAGTCCAGATCGCATTTGATTTCTCTCCGTTCAGGCTGGTGGTCAGGCTCTCTTTCCAGTAATTACTACTGATGGTCATATTGGATACATCGTACCTGAAGTTGCTGAAACCAACCCGGGTGCCGATGTAGGCAAAGCTTTTAGCGGATTGTGAAAATGCATAGTTTATCCCGACACGGCCATAAGGGGCAAGCGGGCTGTGGTAAACGGGGCCGAAGTCACTGGTATTGTCTGATTTGCTCATACCTACCTCTGCTATCGGGAAGTATTTGCGCTTCAGCCCATACTCGACGCTGACTTCGTAAGAAGAATAATCTTTGCCCATTGCACCGGCTATCGGATTGAGCAGGTCAGTACCGACTACCAGTCCGTTGTACCATGACGAGGTGTCTGCAGAGGTCGGCACAGGCGTATTTTCATTTGGGGTTTGTGCGTTGAGGTTTTTTGCCGAAATAACCATCAACAGCAGTATGCTAAAACAATATCTGCAAATGCTCTTCATTCTGATTGATAATTTCGGGTTGTTTGATTTTTATCGTGTCAATACGATGGTGAGTGTAAGCTACAGAATCTATGTGGTAAAATACCGAACATCCGCAATCCGGTGACAGGTATTGCGGCCGCACCTGATGGAAGACGCGGACGGTATCCGTCTTGTCCAGTGTGGCAGAGTTGCTCCTGTAAAAGCGGATTTCAAATGCAGTCGTGTCAGACTTTATCCTTAGCGGCAGCGAAAGGCTTTTTACCTTCTTGCTTTTGTTTAAAAGCATGGAGTCAGATATTTGTCCGATTCCTTTGACGGAAATGGAATCAAATGTCAGAGCCGCATGGGGTGATTTGGTGTAAAATAGAGCCGATGCATCCGCTACCGTAGATTCCGTGCAACTGCTTTCACTGCATGAGCTGAATAAAAGAACGGCAACAAGAATTCCGCCCGTGATATTTAGAATTTTTCCCATCGAATAATCTCCTGTAGAGGTTTCCTGACTTTGGCTGTTTCCTGACACAATGATTCGGGATTGGGGTGACCGACCGGCAATATGGCAATCGGCTCGATATGTGCCGGAAGGGCTAAAGCCTCACGTAGTATTTTTTCATCGAAGTTGCAGACCCAACAAGTACCCAGTTTGCGCTCAGTAGCTGCCAGGCAGATGTGTTCCACGGCAATGGCAATGTCAATATCACAATGATCTTTTCCATCAGACTTGCGTTTCCAGGCCTGTTCATGGTCGCCGCAAATAACGATGTATAAAGGGGCTGACTTAAACCATTCACGGTTGTAGCTCTCCTGTATTTTCAGGCGGTTGGCCTCTTCACGTACAACGATGAAAATCCACGGCTGGAAATTAACAGCAGAAGGTGCCAGTCTGGCTGCCTCAAGCAGATAATCCAGGTCTTCGGCTGAAACAGATTGATTGGTATAGCTACGCACAGAGCAGCGTTGCTTACAAATTTCGAGAAAGTTCATGATTAAATCTCCTCTGCTATTTTATAGATATTTCTTTCGGATGAATTGCGGGTAATCAGTTCGCCCAGGAATCCGGCAAGGAAAAGTTGTGTGCCCAGGATCATCGTTGTCAATGCAATGTAGAAATAGGGTGATTCGGTAATCAGGTGGTGAGATATACCGTTTGCCAGTGCATACAGCTTCATCCCGCCGATAATCATTACCGAGATTAATCCCAGAAAGAACATCAGTGAGCCGGCCAATCCGAAGAAGTGCATGGGCTTTTTTCCAAATTT
>JAUZOF010000637.1 GCA_030706585.1 Bacteroidota bacterium | reverse complement strand
GGTTAACTTCCTGGTTACTATTATAAAGATGAGAGCGCCCGGTATGAAACTAATGAGAATGCCCATGTTTACATGGACTACTCTTACCGCTAATGTCTTGATGGTCCTTGCTTTCCCTGCGATCACTGTAGTATTGGTTCTTGTGTCTCTGGACAGATATCTGGGAATGCACTTCTTTACCAATGATATGGGGGGCAACATGATGTTGTACAATAATATTTTTTGGATGTGGGGGCATCCTGAAGTGTATATCGTAATACTACCTGCTTTCGGAATTTTCTCGGAGGTCGTTGCTACATTCTCAAAAAAGAAATTATTTGGATATGTATCACTTGTGTACGCTACAGCAGTAATTATGTTGTTGTCATTTACGGTATGGTTACACCACTTCTTTACGATGGCAAATACTCCGAATGTGAATATATTCTTTGGAATTGCTACGATGATGATCGGTATCCCTACCGGTGTAAAGATTTACGATTGGTTGCTAACCATGTATAGAGGTCGAATTACATTTTCACCGGCAATGCACTGGATGCTTGGCTTCCTGGTTTTATTCGTAATTGGTGGTATGACCGGTGTGCTTATGGCTGTTCCGGGCGCTGACTATGTGGTGCACAATACAACTTTTCTGGTCGCACACTTTCACAATGTGCTGATTCCCGGAGCCCTGTTTGGTTATCTGGCCGGTTATAACTACTGGTTTCCAAAGGTTTTCGGATTTAAACTGAACGAAAGATGGGGTAAACTCTCCTTCTGGGGCTGGGCTTTAGGATTTGCACTTGCATTTTTCCCTTTGTATGTGACCGGATTCATGGGAATGCCACGAAGAATTTCTCATATTAGCAATTTATCGTGGGAGCCCTTTTTGATCGTTGCCATGCTGGGTACATTGATCGTTGGATTCGGTGTTTTTGCAATGCTTGTTCAACTCTTCTTTAGTATCAAAGACCGCAATAAAAATCTTGATCTTACTGGAGATCCCTGGGATGGAAGAACCCTGGAGTGGTCTACTGATTCACCTACACCGGTCTATAATTTTGCGGTAATTCCTGTTGTTAAGGAGCTTGACGATTTTAAGAGAATGAAAGATGATGGTTCTGTATTTCATCGACCCGAGAAATATGATCCTATTGTAATGCCAAAAGATAAAGTCTATGGACCAATAATGGGTGCACTTCTTATCGCATTTGGATTTTCTATGGTATGGTATATCTGGTGGTTGGCTATTATCAGTTTCCTGGGAATTCTGATTACAGTCGTAGTTATTGGTAATGATAACAATAATGAATATATCATATCAGCCGAAGAAGTAAAGGCAATTGAAGATAAAAGATTTGAGAAACTTGCTGCAGCATTAAAAAATAAAATAGAGGAGGATTGATAAATGAACACAGACGTATTAAATCAAGATGCTGTAAAAGCACTGGAAGCAGAACATCACCATCAGATGGAATTAAAGACCTATGGCTTCTGGATCTATCTGATGAGTGACCTGGTGATTTTTTCCCTGTTGTTTGCTACCTTTATCGTGTTGGGAAAGAATGCAGCAGGTGGTGAAAGTATCGGGAAACTTTTTGAGTTACCCTATTTATTTACAGAAACCATGCTGCTCCTTTTCAGCAGTTTTAGTTTCGGTATGGCTATGATCTCCATGCAGAATGATAACAAAAAAGGAGTTCTCGCCGGATTGATTCTGACAGCGCTGCTTGGACTTGGATTCGTAGGTATGGAAGTTACTGAGTTTGCCAAACTTATTGCAGAAGGCAACGGACCTGACAGAAGCGGAGCGCTTTCTTCCTTCTTCACTTTGGTAGGGACTCACGGGCTTCACGTCTCCTTTGGTATCATATGGTTGACAGTAATGACCATACAAATAGCCAAAAGAGGATTGTCTTTTCATGCACGTTCCCGTATGATGACCCTGAGTTTGTTCTGGCATTTTCTGGATGTAATATGGGTAGGCGTATTTACCGTTGTTTACCTTTTGGGCCTTGTATAAACAGAGGTTGGCTTAAATATTTTATAAAAACTAAAATTCGGAGATTTTACTATGAGTGATACACATGGAGGTGGAGCCCACCTGACAACAAAAGGATATATAACCGGTTTTATACTGGCACTGATACTTACATTGGTATCGTTTGGTATTATAGTGTTCAGAGATAGCGTTTCTCAATCTGTTCTATACACAGTATTGTTCCTTGCAATGACTGTGCAGATGCTGGTACATGTTCACTATTTCCTTCACCTCGATACATCAAAGGCACAACGCTGGAATGTAATAGCCATCGGATTTACAGCAATTCTGTTATTTATCTTTATTGCAGGAACTATGTGGGTAATGTACACCCTTAATTCGAGAATGATGTAACAGAGATCATATTAATGTAACAGCCTGATTATTGAATTGCCCCCTCAAGTTAGAAGCATAACTTTAAGGCGGTAACTCAATAATCAGGCTGTTTTTGTACAATTAAACAAGGGGTTATTCATCGAGGAATCCTGCCTTTTTATGAGCGCCGTCGCAAAATGGTTTGTTGTTACTGTGACCGCAACGGCAGAAATGTGCATCTTTTTTTACTTCTTCT
>JAUZOF010000636.1 GCA_030706585.1 Bacteroidota bacterium | reverse complement strand
GATCGGAATAATAGTTCCGTGACGCGGAGTGAAATCAAACGATACGGTATTGGGCACCACGGAAAAGTTAATCAAATCCTTGCTTACCGTAAACTGGTAGGCTCCACTGGTGTACATATCATAAATCAGAATCCAGTCGTCGGTGTTGTACATCCGATACACGCAGCCGCCTTCTACCGCATTCGTGGTTGACTGGAGGTATTTGTCGTACAATACATATCCTCCGGTAAGTGTATTGGAAACCGCTCTTTTTATTCCATTGCCATTGCCTTCCGTTTTAAAGAACATATGGTACTGTCCATCTTTATAAACGATATCTGCATCAATAGTCGACAACCCGTTATTATTAAACAATAACTGAGGAGCCGATTCCAAAGCAGTGAAGGTACTGTTTGCATAAGCATAATAGATTTTGTCAAAGTCAGAAGAGCCCAAACGCATGGCGAAATAGATCATATATTTTCCAACTTTCGGATCAAAAATGGTCTGTGGCGCCCATACCCGGTCAGCAGCAGCATACTGCGAATACAACTGTGGAATATTAAGATCGACGTGAGTCCAGTTGATCAGGTCTTTGGATTTCATAAGCACCATGGCCCGGTTGGAACTCCAGCCCAGGGATGATCTCATATCCGTCGCCACCATATAATAATCATTATTCTCACCCCGTAGGATATGCGGGTCACGAAGGCCGTAACTCGTAGTTGCCACTGTATCGGCTGCTACAACCGGATTATTATTGTTCAAAGCTTTATAGATGAATCCGTCGTTACTGGTCGCAAAACGGATATTCTCCTGCGAAATACTATTTCCAGTAAAAAAAGCAAACAGATAAGCCGCGAAGCCTTCATCTTCGGCTACCGAAATGGTGAACAGTTTCTGTATAGATGCCCCTCCTTTGGTAATGGTAGCCGTCAGGATTACAGTTGCATTTCCACTTCCATGAGCCGGACGATTAACAATCGCACCCGCATTTGACAATACGGTCGGCTTATCCGAAGTCCAGGTGATGGTTGAGCCCTGAGAACCGGACGCAGGTAACGTCAGATTGGAATGAAGATTGGTCAGGTTTCCAGTCAGGCGAAGACTATCCGCATCCATCTGCACACTCGTCTGATTACTGTAGTAAGGCACGACTTTCACGATGAAGGTACGGGTAACGTTGATAAAGCTGCGCGAAACTGTTGCGGTCAGTTGCACCGTAGCCGTATCAGCGCCACTAGCCGGACGTGTCACCGTGCCACTATTTGAAATAACTGCCGTATTAGAAGAACTCCATTGAATCGTAGAACCATTGCTGTCAGAAAGCGGCAAAGTTATATCTGAAGTAACGGAATTCACATCGCCCAATGAAATGGCGGCGGCCGCCACCTGTGCTTGTTGAGTAAATGTAAGCGTGTCAAGCGTTGCGATATTCGAGGCCAGACCTGCAACTTCCGTTGCCGAAAGCGCCCGGTTGTAGATGCGGAAATCGTTGTACATCGAATTGAGCAGATACTGATCAGAGGCATAGGCTGATTTACCTAAGTAATTAAATGGAGTCGCGCCCAAAGCAGAAGGTAACATTGTCACGGTGCCAGTCTTTTGGGGTACACCATCAATATAGACCGTTCCTGTTGAACCCGACTGTGTATAGGTGACGTGCGTCCACTCCCCTTTTGTTGCAGCCGTACCATAACTCACCGATTTCTCAGTACTCCAGTTAGTAGGGCAAATAGCATACCGTGATTGTTTGGCAGAATAGAACATACACCCGGTAGCAGTCGTGTTGATGTCTGCTGAATTGGAGAATGACCACACAAAATTCCCGTTATTGGTCAAGACCAATGAAGGGTCAATGTATAAATAGGTCGATATGGTAAAATTTGACAACGAACTGATTACCTCACCAATCTTTGTCCCCATATCAGCATACCCGATTGTAGAGCCAATTTGCATCAGGCTGAATTTCCCCAGCTTTTTGAGTTGTGCACTACCAATCAGGCGGGCATTATAGCCATGACCTGTTTCATCAATAATTGAGTCCGTATTAGTTTTACCATTAAATCCATATTGCACTCTCAACGAGGTGTCCTGCGCATGTATGGCATTTGCAAATAAAAGACTTCCCACCACAATTATACCTTTAAAGCCGGCTTTTAAACTCCGGCTTCGTAACATAAAATCTTTTCCAAATCGTTTTTTCACGTTCTAAATGTATTATGAGCTGTATTAATGTTTTGAATCTTATTCTTTGATGACTTTAGCGGAGTAGCATTGACCGCCCTTTATCGCTTTAACGATATACAATGCAGGTGTAAGCGGGGATAAATCTAATCGCCCCTTCTCTCCTACCTGTTTCCGCAACACAGTTTTTCCATTCAAATCAAGAATGGTAACCTGTACCGGTTCATTTCCGGCTCCTTTTAGGTAAATAAAATCCTTTGTTATCTGCGGATAAAAAGTTACACCTTCAATTGCGCCTTTTACATTCGATACTGCGCTTGCATCAGAAGTGCCCAATTGTAAAACGGTCACCGAATTAGCTTTAAAGGTTTGACTGAATGTTTTATTCAATGCTCCAAGCGTAGTGGTAACAGGCACGACTTTCAT
>JAUZOF010000635.1 GCA_030706585.1 Bacteroidota bacterium | reverse complement strand
CCATGTGTCCGAATACCCTGATCGAGGTTGCAAAAATCAGGGCAACTAATAAAACCAACCAACTGAACAGAATGCCTGAGACCGGATCTGCTGTGAATATTGTCACCTCTAACAGTGATAAAGATGCTTCAAACGGAGTTTACCATGAGATTGATAAGGTGTTGGTTTACAGTAAAGATGTCGATGCTATGTTGTCAAGCAAACGCTTGCGTTTTGACGTTGCCAGCTTCTTTAATGAATTTGCCAATAACAATATCCGTGGATTAGGTAGTACAACCTATGCACAGAAGAACCTTCAGTTTTATATTCCGCGCGGGTATCTGGATCGGTTGACCTGTTCGGAACAAACCACCATCGGTTATCTCACCGCTTTTGATGCATTTCTCGATTACCAGGGTGATGAAATCTTCCTGAGTGCACAATCCGGAAAGCTGTACGACTTTACCGTGACTACGCCTCCGATTCCGGCTGGAACCTATGAGGTACGATTCGGTTACCTGACCAACGGTAAGCGTGGTGTTGCCCAGTTCTATTTCGATGGCACGCCTGCAGGATTGCCGCTTAACCTGAATAACTCGGCAAAAAGTGCGGCTATTGGTTATGAAACAATCGGTTCTGTTGCTGAAGACCCTTATGGCTATCAGAATGACAAGATGATGCGTAACCGCGGATTTATGAAAGGTCCGGCTAGCTATACCGTACCTGATACCAGATGGCAAACCGGTCCTGCCCGCAGAAATGCCAACTCATTGCGTCGTATTCTTGGCACTTACACCTTCGCATCAGCCGGAACTCACCAGTTGACCGTTAAGGGGTTGAGTAATGGGGAGTTTATGTTTGACTTCCTCGAGTTTGTACCAACCAGTGCTATAGAGAGCGAAGATATTAATTGATAATGTTGCATTACAGCTCAAAATTCAGAAGAAATATGAGAAAAAAATATTGTAGCCTTTCACTTTTAACGCTTTGTTTATTTACACTGCTGTTAGGATCATGTAAAGACGACTGGGATAATCACTATTACCCTGAGATAAATGGAAAAAGCAGTTTAACTGTTTATGAATATATTAAATCCCGTTCTGATATGAGCATTTTTGCCGGAATGCTTAAATCCAAAGGATATGATACACTGTTAAGTAAAGCCCAGGCTTTTACGGTATGGGCGCCGCTGGATAATTCACTTACCGGCTTCAACCTGAATGATACGCTGGCGGTACGCCGTATGATCCAGAATCATATCACACAGTTTTCTATACCAACAGCTGGAGTTACTTCCAAAACGATCATCATGCTTAATAACAAGCTGCTGTCTTTTGCTGAAACAGGCGCTGATTATACCTTCGAAGGACACAAAATTGCAGAACCCGATAAGGCGATGGCTAATGGTATAGTTCATGTTTTGGAAAGTTATGTGCCCTACAAACTCAATACCTGGGAATATATGAACGAAACCCAGGGGCTTGATTCTGTACGTAACTATATCAAATCGCTGACCAAAATGGTTTATAATCCTACGGCCAGTTTCAATGCCGATGGTGTATTTGTGGACTCTGTTTTTAATGAATACAATCCTGTTTTTACCAATCTGTGCAAGATGAAAGCCGAGGACAGTACATATACCTCTGTATTTCCGGATAACACAGCCTGGTCTGAAGCGTATGGACGAATCTTCCCTTTCTTTAAAACATTGCCAGCTTATGGTGGAAATGCCATGCAGGTGTCTAATGCAAAGCTGACTTTGATTTCAGACCTGTTTTACAGCGGAAAAATAACAGTTCCGAGTTCAAAAGATACGGTGATTTCGACCAATGGAAATAAGATTTCCAATATAAATGATATTTTGAGTGGAGCTCCGACTACATTGAGCAATGGTTTAGCCTATAAAACCAGTCTGCTCAAACATAAGGCCAAAGAGTCCTGGTTTAAGGAGGTACGTGAAGAAGCAGAATATATTTATGCCACTGATACGCTTAAAAGTAACTATGCTATGAGTCCGACTTCCAGTATTGGCACAAAAATGTCTGTTTCAAACCGTTATTACCTGACTTGTACCCCAACTACAGAAAGTAGCATTTCCAAGTTGTTTGTGCGCTTCCCGATACCAAACACACTATCGGCAAAATATAATATTTATTGCCGGTTTATTCCTACCTCAATCGTAGATACAGCAGATAAAAGACCTTATAAGGTCAAATTTTATCTGACCTATATCGATGCCAGTGGAAAAGTAGTAAATGCAGTGGCCCCATACAGCAAGTTAGGTTTTGATATCAATCATAAACTGACATCGACGACTTCGCAGATTGCCACATTTACCACAAATGGAACAGCACCGACCACCATGCTTGTAGCTGAGAACTTTGAGTTCCCTTTTAGCAATCTAACGAGTAGTGTTACCGGTGAAAAAACATCCGTTTTTCTTAAAGTGGAAAATGCAGCGGGAACGACAACAACCGAAAAGGCGAACTTCAATCGAACAATAAGAATAGACTGTATTATTCTCGAACCTGTTCAATAGTAATGTACAATTATTTAAATGCCAAAAGGATGAAAAAATATTTTGATAGAATAAATTTGGGCAGGGAATCAGGTCGTAT
>JAUZOF010000634.1 GCA_030706585.1 Bacteroidota bacterium | reverse complement strand
TGAGCCAAAAGAGTTTCCTTCCTGCACACGCTGCAGATAAGAGCCGTTTAAGTAGTTAAAGCTACTATTGAACCCAGCCAATATCTTTGGATCAAGACTAACCAGCGTATTTACATAGTTCGCAATATTGAACTTGAAGTCCATGCTGAAGTTTTTAGTCTTGACGATCTTATTTGCATAAAAGTTAATCTCCCAACCGTCGTTATCCATAATACCGGCATTTACATAAGATAAATCGGTAAATCCGGATGTCGATGAGACTGCTTTATTCTCAAACAACAAGTCTTTAGTCCGTTTTTTATAATAGTTAAGGTCAAAGACATAGGTATCATCCTTAAAACCAAGATCGCAACCGTGATTCCACGATGATGTGGTTTCCCATTTCAGATTATTCAAACGTAACGATGTCGGTCTGGTCGCAGGCATATCGACATAACTATTAAAGCTTCCGTAACGGCTGTAATGCAGGTACTCATATTTGGGCTGGTTACCGCTAATACCCCATCCCGGACGAAAAGCCAGAGTACTTAACCATTTCTTTGTACCTTTCATGAACGGTTCATCTGAAATGATCCATTTAGCGGAAACTCCGGGAAAATTTCCGAATTTATTTCCGTCTCCGAATTTTGTACTACCATCACGACGTATTGTTCCTGAAAGAATATATCTCTCTTTATAAGCATAGTGAAAACGTCCCATAATACCGAGAGATCTCCAGTAAGAACGTGCTGTAGATGCTCCTTCCAGGTACGCTTCGGTAGAAGCGTCTGGAATATCACTGGAAGGTAATCCGTACGACGTAAATCCCTGAGCCGATGAACGTCCCATTGTATTCTGAACAGATCCGTATAATAGCAAGCTGTGATCTTTGTTTGTAAAATTGGGTTGCCAGGAAATGTTGTTATCGGTCTGAATAACTAAACCTTCCGTATAACCATAATCTGAGCGATTAACTAACCGGCTATCCCAGGTAAAGTTTGAAACTTCCTGAGGCAGGAACTTCTGGGTTTTGTTATTATTCAGGTCGAATGACACGTACATATTATATCTCAACATTTGTTTGTTGGGATCAAGCAGGTCATACTGTAAGCGGAAGATTGGTGTGATCCGGTATGTTTTAAGTTCATTTGTGGCAAGTCTTGCTAAAGCAACCGGATTGAAGAGTTCCTTTTGATCCGTGTACAGATTTGATGTTCTAGGTATTGTATAATAGACATTTGTATTATTCCCATTAGCATCCTGAGCATAAACACCTACGTTAGGCATTTTCTTGTATGCTATTGCCAGAATAGATTGATCTTCGTTAGGGCTCCATTGATTAATGTCCTGGACATAATTCATATGGTTATCTGATTTTGTAAAAGAAAATTCAGAAATGAATTTTAGGCGGTCAGAAACAGAATATTCCAGATTTGCCCGCGATGATATACGATCCAAATGTTGCCCGATCACCGTTCCATCCTGACTAAACATACCTCCGGAGATTCTAAACTGTGCACGCTCTCCTCCACCAGAAATAGTCAGATAATGGTCGTTAATCTGACCTATTTGGGAAACTTCTTTCACCCAATCAGTATTGTTATTAAAGTTTTCGTATTCAGAAAAAGTCGGGTCATAGTTAAACTCCCGCATATTTCTTGTTGCATTTCTATCCTGACGCGGATTGAAATAGGACTGCTTCATCAGCATGGTGTACTCGTCCCCGTTGAGCATTCTCATGCCCTGAGGCTGCTGAGTGTGTGTATAACGGTAAGTGTAATCAATACGGGTAGGCCCCATTGCCCCTTTTTTGGTCGTAATCATCAATACACCATTAGCTCCTTTCGAGCCCCAAATAGCAGAAGCCGCGGCATCTTTTAGTACTGTAATAGACTCTATATCGTCAGGGTTAATACTCAACATATTGGCATATTGCTCCTGATTGGAGTTGGCAAAGTCAAAGTTGGCATCAATTTGCACTTCATAAGGTACTCCATTCACTACAATCAAAGGCTCTGCATTTCCGTTTATGGATGATGTACCACGAATACGCATAGAGGTACCACTTCCCGGGTCTCCCGAGTTAGAAACAATATCAAGACCGGCAATTCGTCCCTGCAAAGCTTCATCTACAGAAGAAACCTGAAGACCTTCAAATTCTTTGGCATCAATGGTCTGCAAAGCGGTTGCAATTTGACGTTGCGGAATACTGAAACCGCCCTCGGCATGCGTACGCTGGCCTCTGATTTCAACCGTTGCAAACGTGCGGACATTTTCTTCCATCGAAATATTCATCGTCCTGTTTCCGTCAATCTTTCTGGTTATCTTATTGAATCCTATATAACTGAAAGAAAGGCGATTCTCTGTATTCTTGATTTTGAGGACATAGTGTCCGTTGACATCTGTCAAAGTTGCTCCAACCACACGATTGGTTGCATCGATTTCCGATACTGTCACTCCAATCAACGGATTTTTATCATCTCTGGAAATGACATTACCTTGTATAATTGCACCACTTCCCGTTTGTCCGAAAGCCCTCCAGGGGAACATTAACAAAAAGAAAAGCAGTAATTTGGCTATTCTAGATTTCATGCGTCATTAGTATTTTTGATTATTCCACATT
>JAUZOF010000633.1 GCA_030706585.1 Bacteroidota bacterium | reverse complement strand
GCAAATAACCTGCTGACATTGACCAAATACAAAGGATATGACCCTGAAGTAAACTACTATGATTCAAACTCTTCCCGTCAGGGTGTTGATGTCGGAGCTTATCCGTCAGCAAAAACCTTTACAGCAGGATTGAATCTCACATTCTGATTAAGTAACTAATCCAAAAAGAAAATTCACATGAAACGAGCATGCAGAAAGGTCTCCTCAAGAGGTCAGGCTTTGTATGCGATGCCGATAGCTATCGGTACCCTGTGAAGACAAAACAAAAATAAATAATGACATATGAAAAAGATATCTATAAATCTGATTTTATCGGGTCTGTTCGCAAGCTTACTCTTATTTTCCTCTTGCGTTGACCTGAATGAGGATGTCCGCTCTCAAATAAGTTCTGATAATTTCTATCAAACGCAAGCGGATGCTGTATCGGCAGTGCAGAGTGTGTATAATGATTTGACACATAACACCTCAGCAGACCACGCGACTATCTACAACCGTTTGTTGGTTTTAGCGGTCGGAATGATGACCGATGACCAGATTCCCGGCATCCGTGATACCAATCCCGATGTACGCTCCATCGCGGCATTGACTCAAACGTCAACAAACACCCGTTATTACGAACTATGGCGTCAACATTATGAAGCCATCAACCGTGCGAACCTTGCCATTGAGAAAATCCCTGCTATTTCAGGTGATACAGTGGTGCTACACCGTCTGGTTCGTGAAGCGAAGTTTTTAAGAGGTCTGCTCTACTACAATCTGGTTCGCCTTTGGGGTGATGTGCCGTTGATTACGCAATCAACTACTACTGCTCAGGATATTCAGTTGATTGCCAGAACTCCGAAAGATCAGGTATATGCACAAATCATCTCCGATTTCAATGACGCTACACAATTGCCGAAAAGCTATACCGGAGCCAACTCTTTCCGCGCTACCGGCGGTGCTGCCAGATCATTGTTGTTAAGCGTTGCCGTTACCCGCAGAGACTGGGATGAAGCGATCAAACAGTACAATACCATCCAGACAGGAGGCTACGGTTATTCTTTATTTAGCAATTATGGAGACAACTTCTCATCGTCTAAAAAGAATACCAGCGAACACATCTTCGATGCCTGGTGTATTGCTGACGGTTCATTCAGCATGACCGGAACCGGAAACACAAACATCCTGAGTTACATCTCAGCTCCGACAACCGGATTTGAATATGGACAAGGTATCGGAGGTGATGCTGACGCACCCATCATTACTCTGCGTCCATTGTTCAAGGCCAATGACAAGAGAGCTGCCGTAACTTTCAAAGATTCCATCCTGAAAGTATCAACAGGAACAGCCAAAGTGTATAGCCCGCATTTTTATAAATACTGGGATCCTGCAGCAGCTTCAAGCTTAGGTAATAATGGTGTTAACATTCCAGTCATCCGTTACGCAGAAGTATTGCTTTTCGCTGCCGAAGCACTGAATGAAAAAGTTGCGGACGGAGCCGCTGCCCCTGATGCAGCCTATGCTCCTGTCAACCAGGTAAGAAACCGGGCCGGATTACCCAATCTGACTATCGGTTTGACCAAGGAACAATTCCGCGACTCTATCTTCCACGAACGTCAACTGGAGTTTGTCTATGAACAAATCCGCTGGTTTGACCTGATTCGTGTAAATGGTTCCGGCAAAGCATTGTTGGTCTCGGCACTCCAGGCATTGCCAGCATTAGCAGCAAGTCAGGGATTTACCAGCACAACAAGTGGCATCGAATGGGTAAATGCAAAAGCAGCCAATGTTTCAGATAAATTCCTGCTTTTACCTATACCAGCCAGCGAGATACTGGCCAATCCTAAACTGACACAAAACCCCGGATGGAACTAATTTGATAACCGAATAAGATAAATAAAAATGAAACGTATTAAACAAGGAATTAATGTATTGACCACACTGGCTGTAGCAGCCGGTGGGTCAATCTCTCAAGTGAAAGCGCAAAGTGCACATCAGGATTTCCAGGGAAAAGTAGGCCGCACGCTGGCTGAATCGAAAGAGTGGTGGCCGGAACCGGTAAAAGCACCTCCGGGAGCTCCAAATGTGGTCTGGATTCTGTTGGATGATGTGGGATACGGTGCGGTCAGCTCATACGGAGGCTTGATACATACCCCTACCATCGACAGCCTGGCGCATAACGGTTTGCGTTATACCAACTTCCACACCTGTGCGATCAGCGCACCTACCCGTGCAGCATTGCTCACCGGACGAAACAGCGCTTCGGTACACGTATCCGGATTTTCTCATACAGTTCTATCAGCCGGATTTCCGGGTTGGGATGGTAAAGTTCCTGCTTCTGCCGGAACCATTGCTGAAGTTCTCCGCGAAAACGGCTACAACACCTATGCGGTTGGGAAATATGGCGTAACACCCGATGAAGATGCAACTGATGCGGGACCATTCGACCGCTGGCCAACCGGAAAAGGATTTGACCACTTCTTCGGGTTCCTGGGCTCACAAACCGACCAGTATAAACCGGATCTTGTGGAAGACCAATGGCACGTAAAAACCGACGGTCGCCATCTAAGTGAGCAAATCACAGATAAGGCGATCAGCTATATCGACCGCCAGCACAAGGCAGCACCAGACAAACCTTT
>JAUZOF010000632.1 GCA_030706585.1 Bacteroidota bacterium | reverse complement strand
TGATGGCTTTGTACATAAATGGATGATCGGGATGCCACAGTTTAGGCTGTGTTACTGGTTTTGTAGTTTGGTTAAATGTAAGAGTGTTTTTAGATCCTATTTGCTGAACTGAAGTAACTGAAGCAACTATTTTTCCAGTAGGGTCAATCACATCCGTTCTCAACGTATAGTTCTTAGAATCGTTACTTTCATTTTTTATTTCGGTGCTGATATTGACAATTCCTGATTCTTTTGACAAATTTGGAGTAGTAATATAAGTGCCATACCAAGTCACAAAAACAGGATTCGTGGCAACCAAATATACATCGCGATAGATACCGCCGGTAAAGTTATGATCACCGTTGCGCGGAGCTAATCTTGGATTGTAATTATTATTTAAACGAACAGCTAAAACATTACTTCCGACTTTAATAAAATCGGTAATATCGAATGTAAAGCCGGTGTATCCACCCTGATGTGTTCCAACTTGTTTTCCGTTCACAAATATTTGCGCATCCCTGAATGCTCCTTCAAATTCTAGGTGCACACGTTTGTATTTCCATGCCAAAGGAATATCGAAGTATTTACGATACCAGCCGTAGCCGGTGTACCACTGAGCTGATTGGAAATAGGGAATGCTAAAATTGTGCGGTAAATTAATGTCATTCCAATCCTTGTCAATATAAGCAGTAGATTCTGCGCCGGAATAATCACCCAATTTGAACTTCCATTCCCGGTTGATATTGATTTTCTCGCGAGACTTTGTTTGAGAAAAGACCTTGTTTTGTGCAAGAAAAACCAATGCCAGTATTAAAAATTGGAAAGTTATTTTTTTCATTTTGTTGAAACCTACTGATTAAAATAGAGGGAATAGTGTAGCTTTTGTTTTAAAAATGATTAGCTATTTCAACAATGATACACTTGGGCCAACGTACGTTTGTTTTAGACCGCCCCAATCAATAATTATGCGTTCGATAATCATTCCCGGATCGCCACAAGTGAGTATTAGCGTATGTTTTTGTAAGGACTTGGTCACAGTAAATTTGGCTGTAGAAAGTACTCCGTTTTGCAATACCCGGTCTTTCCACGGTTCCGAATACTCTTTATGGTCACTTTGCGAAACAAATACAGGTTGTCCATCAACCGAAATGCCAAAGCGGGTGCTTTTCCCTTTGTGGAGTGCCCAGAACGGCAAGCTGTAAACATGCACGGTAACCGAATCGGCTGTTACGCCTGCGAATTCATATTCAACCCGCGTACCGTCGAGTTTTTTAGGATCAACGGATTGTTCAATAGCATCTCCCAGTTTGAGCGCGGACCAATCGTAGCCAACTCCTTCGATAATTTGAAGCGAATGACCGTTCTTGGACACTTTGTTTTTAATCTGCTTCAAGTCGATTACTGCGCAGCTCTCCAATTTGTTTTTGCTTTTTTGAGGTGTAAGGTCAACAGGTGTGCTTTCTACACCTTTGGCAAGGTTTACTTTGGGCATATCCTGATACTTGGCGCACCAACCGGGAGCTAGCGCCATCATACCGTTCCACTTGCCGTTGAGCATGGTGTTGTATCTCAATGTAAGGTTATTGATGCTATCAAAGGCAACTTTTGCCTCTTTCGCCGCCCAATTGGCGTTCGTTAATTTATTTTCTTTCACAAGTTCGCTGTTTAATTGAGCCAACAGGAACTTGCGGTTCATCTGGTACGAACCTGTTACCGGATAGGCTAACATCTCATAAAATGCCGGACGAATATTTTCAGGCAGTTCCTTCGATATTTTGTCAGAAAGGTCAGAAATCCGTTTGTAATCGGCCAAACGTTGTTGAGCATCATTATAATTCCGGAAAGAAAAATCGGTATTCAGAATATCCTTGTATTTTGGGGCATCCCATTCGCGTTCCCAGCCCATGAATTCGGGTTTGCGACTCCATGCCAGTCGGTAGTAATTGTCTAGAATATCCTGAAAATTCTTTTCATATCTTGCGCCAAAGGTGCGTGCCAGGAACTGGCTCTGGTGTTGGTTGATGCTGGTATAGTTGAACTTGTTGACATCCCAAGCGAGGTCGAAGAAGGTTTGCATTCCCAGTTCGGAAGGCTTAATGTCACCCACATTTACCAGCCAGTATTGGTTGGCTCCTGTTTTGTACGCTTTTGTCAACTCCTCGTACATCAATACCGGAGGCGTGGTATTCAACCATAAATAGTCGTGAGGCCCACCCAGGTATGAAAAGTGATAATAAACCCCAGCGCCACCGCTACGTTTTTGTTCATCTGGACCACTGAGACGTTTCATGTACCCGTAGTTGTCGTCCACCCAAATCAGGGAAACGTCATCGGGTATTTGCAATCCAAGTTCGTAAACATCCATGGTTTCTTTGTAGGGCACAAAAATCTGGGGAATTTCGGTTGCCGGTTTCTTTAGGTACTTTTGCAGCACTTCGCGTTGGTCAGCCATCACCAGAGTAAGTACATCTACCTTTTCCTTGTCGGTAAGGTTTCCCCTTAAGCCAGAGTCGTGAACGCCACGCATGGCCACCGTATAGATGTTTTCGTAGGGAGAAGCTTCACGTACACGGTCGTCCATCTTTTTCAGGATAACATCTTTGTTTTTGGCATAATTCCACTCTCCATCGCGCTTGCCGTCGGCGGC
>JAUZOF010000631.1 GCA_030706585.1 Bacteroidota bacterium | reverse complement strand
TTTTGCTATAGAATTTTTGATTATAAGATGTATCTGGAGACAAAAGTGTGTAATTCCACAATAAGGCTTGAATGTTTCCCTTCTTATCTTTACATATCCATGAAGCTGAATCATTATTTAATAATTCAATATCGCCCAATTGCGCCATAAATTTATAACTAAAGAATGTGGGTTTTTTAATGTTTTGCAATGTCAACAACCCAAATCCTCCATGGAATGGTGTTACCGGAGGACCGGCTTCCTCAAATATATCAGTAAAAGTCCAATACGACATTGAATTCACAAATGCCTCCGTTTTTTTCAATACATTCAAAGCATAACTCGCATTTTGATAAGTATCATGTAATGGATCTTTAGGGTTTGGGGATGAATTCCATTCCGTAATATGTATTTCTCTGCCTCTGAGAGAAGAATTATCAACATTACAACGAAGTTTTTTTATAGGGATAGGAATACCGTCTGCTTCACGCATTTGAGTCTTTCTGTTACCATATTCATCAAAAACCGACCTTGTACCATAGCTATGAGTAGAAATAAAATCTACCAGATTCGGATATTTTGAAAAAAAAGTCAAAGCTTCTTTTATCCATGTACTGCCAGATGTAGCCGGACCTCCCACCCGATAAGTCTTAGAGACATTCTTTATAGCCTTAGCCGTTGTCAGGTACAACTTAAAATATTCATTAATATCTCCACTAAAAAATTCTTTTAAGTTAGGTTCATTCCAAACTTCGAAATACCATTTTTCTACTTCAGATCTGCCATAACGTTCTTCAAAATGCTTCACAAGCGCAAAAATCAGGTTTTCCCATTTTTCGTAAGATTTTGGAGGTGAAATATTTCCCCTCCACCAAAAAACAGTTTTTTCGGAGCTGGCTAATACTGGGGGCATAAATCCTAATTCCACAAACGGACGTATATGCTCTTTGAGCAGAAAATCATATAATTTATCAACATATTGCCAATTATAAATCGGATTTCCTGATGCATCTTCTGTATATACGTGCATTTCATCACAGAGAAGGCCATGAAATCTGATATATTTAAAACCAATTTCTTTTTGTATAATGGAAAGTTGTTCCTGCCAGTCTGCTCTTAAGCCCTCACTGGCTCTTCCTGCTCCAATACACTCTTGAAATGTATACTTGCGAATACCTTTTTCTTTGTTCAGATCTACAGAAATATTTCGAATTCGCTCCTGAGCTTTCAGATCTATGCTGAGAGATGCAAGAATATTAATACCAGACAAGCATGCCAACAAGATACAGTATTTTAGATTTTTCATAGTCTTCTTTTACTATTTACTACTTCATAAAAATAGTATCTAAAAAAAAAGGAAAATAAACATGAGGATTGTCAATCTACCGCAATTAGTATTCCCAGATTCTTAGATACTATTTTTGTTACATCATTAATATTTCGAATTCTGAGGAAAATCTCCTCTATTCAAATCAATTTGCGACTGAGGAATTGGACGCAATAAATAATGGGCATCAATTCCACTCGAATTTGCAGCAGAAGCTTCTTCATTGTGAGCAATCACTCTTTCAATTAGTTTGCCTGTACGTTTTAGCTCAAACCATCTAAACTCTTCACCGGATAATTCTCTGGCTCTCTCATCAAGAATATCATCAATAGTTATTGATGACGCCTGCATGGCCAATTCCTTACCACTCTTTGCTGCACGTGTACGAACTGCATTAAAATATATCAATGCCTTAGGATCTCCCAGTTTGAGATATGCTTCTGCAGCTATCAAGTATGTTTCTCCTAATCTAAAAATATATGTATCTCTGGTTCCGCCACCATCAGTGAATGAGGTAACTGAAGGATCTCTAAATTTCTTAAATTCCGGATAAGATCGAGACAGAGTAAAGAAGTTTTTTCTGTATTCATCGGGGTTAATCACAAAGTATTTCTTTGTTAGCTTCTGTGCATCAGTCCATGCTGTTGCAGGATAATAAATTACAGTATCTCCTGCTACAAAACTCAGCTTCTGATTATCCAATGAACGAGTCAGCGAACCTGACGTTTGAGCCATAATCGCATCCCATACTGTAGCTGAATAACGACTATCATTAGTCTTATCAAAATTGCTGAAGAAGAATGGAGTCGGAGAACAAACATAATTAGGTTTGTTATAAAATGCGCTACGTCCTATAGGTGTGATACTCTGTGTATCCCAGAGATATAATTGTTGCAAATAATTACCAGCACCATTACTGGCTGTTGTAGTGCTGTATTGTACCGAAAAGATGATTTCAGTATTCTTCTGGAAACCAGAAACTGTAGGATCAAATAGTTTGGAATATGAAGTCACCAGCGAATATCCTCCGTTTGTAATCAAATCAGTGGCCAAGTTTGCTGCTTGAGTGAAATCAGAATTTCCACCACCATAACTTTTGTATCCACGAGTCAGATATACTTTCGCAAGCAAATGTTGCGCCATCCCTTTGGTAACGCGCCCAAAATCAGCCGTTGTTGCTGGCAATACATTCATTGCGTCAGTAAGATCTTTTATAATTTGAGTATAAACATCTTTTTCCGGAGTTCGTTGCCATCCAAATGTAGGACTAGTTGTAGGCTCTAACACCAATGGAACATCCCCAAAAGTTTCAACAAGTAAAAAGTAAT
>JAUZOF010000630.1 GCA_030706585.1 Bacteroidota bacterium | reverse complement strand
GAATAGAAACTGAGGCCGTTGCTCCTCCGCTATTAGAGGTAATTACAGGTGCAACATTTGTTTGCTGGTTGGCCTGTATCGTATTCAAGTCCGAGTACATCGGTGAAGAGTTTGTATTGACACTTGAGTTGTTCGTATAACTACTTTCATACCCCGGTAAGATAATAAGAAATGCTACACCTGTTTCCGTATTATTGCCCAGGGCAGTGGTTTCGCAGAAGTAGCAAGCATTTGCCGGGTTACCTACGTCACGGGATATAATACCGTTGTAAACATAATATGAACCGCCGTTTGTAAAGGTAAGCTGCCCTGCAACGTCATTTCCTGAGAACAAAACATCAGCAGGATTAGCAGATGTAAATTTAATAGTTGTCCCCGGAGTTGGAGTTGTAATGTCAATTTTTGAGCTGGAGATTTTATAGCCGGTTCCAGTTCCCTGATAAATTTTTGAGAATGAAACCGATGCAGCCCTCACCTGAGCGATCATCGCTAAAAAGGAAAGAAAGAGTAATAGGAATTTTTTCATATCTCTCAACGTTATGTTTAAACCAGATGACTATTATATCGAATTATTTGAATGAACAAGATACTCTTAATGCTCTTTACGAATAAAAACATCAATTGCTATACACCTTTTCGTTTGAAAACAGAAGTATAGACCAAAGTCGTTATTTGATTTTGTATTTGCCCGAAATTTGATTCACCCTAAAAAATGCACTGCTGGAATAGCAAAAAGGTTGGGGACTCTTAATGTTTTACTTAATTATCCCTTCTCTAAATTATGCTGCAAAGGTATATTTGAAATCATTACAAATTACAGTTTTTGGGGAAGCAATAAGGAAGCAAATAGGTGCGGCGGGAAACTTTTTCAATGAGAATAGGATGGAATAGGTTAGAATTAACAGAAGAGGCTAAATGCTTAGGAGGTAAGCTACCAGGTTGTCTTCATTTGTCAGCCCCAGTTTTTTGCGGAGACGGGTGCGGGAAACCCTGATGCTGTCGTAGGTCTGGTTGGTAATAACAGCAATTTCTTTGGTGTTGATGTTAAGAGACAGGAGGGCACAAAGTTTAATCTCAGCCGGAGTGAGATTGGGGTGGTTGGTGAGAAGCGCCGATGTAAATTGAGGACGTGAAGAATCCAGGTGTTCATTTAGCTTTTTCCAGATAATGGATTGTTGGTTTTTTTCCATTTCCAGGATAAGCGAGTCCATCTCTTCGAGGAGCGCATTGTCTTCTGTTGCTATTTTAAGACGAAGTTGTTTGAGTTTTTTGCTCAGACGTACAGCAGCATCGTTGGTGTTGGCTAATTGCAACAGCCGGAGGGTGAGGTCTTTGTTTTTCTGCTCAATATGTTCCTTCAGCTCAAGCCGGTGTTGTTCCAGTTTGATTTCTTCATATTTACGTTGAGTAATATCCACGAATGTGGTGATGATGATTTCACTGTCAGGCAAATACGAAACATTCATTATGCCGTATTTTCGTTCGCCGGCTTTATTGTAAAAGGTTAATTCATATTCGGATGGCGCATCCTGAGGATCCAGTAATCGTCTCCGGTTATACTCCTTCAACCGGTCAAGCTCATCAGCGGGGATTTGTTCTGTCCAGCTCATGCCGATGAGCTCCTCCCTGCTATAGCCTGAGATTCTGCAATATACATCATTGACTTCAGCAATGGTCGTGTCAAGATTGAGGATGGCAATGGCGCCCGGACTGTCTTCAAACAGGGAACGGAATTTTTCCTCACTTAAGCGCAATGCTTTTTCACTTCTCTTTCGGTGGGTAATATCTATCGCCATTGTGAGCAACAGCTTCTGTTCGTTCATTTCCAGGAGAGTAGCATTGATCAGGGTGTGGATATCTTCGCCTTTGAGGTTTTTAAAATCCAGTTCGATGCCGTTCACATTTTGCTCCCGGATTAACCGGCGCATAAAGGTGTCACGGTTTGAATCTTTCCAGATGCCGAGTTCTGTGCTGGTTTTACTGACAACCTCGCTCTCTTCCAGGTCAAAAGTTTCGCAGAAAAAGCGATTTGTCCGGATTATCTCACCTGTTTCCAACTTTGATAAAACCAAAGGCAGAGGCATATTGTCAAAGAGTGTATTGAAAATATGATCAGATAAATGGCTGGAGGTGTTTTTGCTTAGCTCTTGAAACATTGGACTTTAATGGTGTAAAAGATTCCGTGTAATATTCCCTTTTTAAAGAAATAGGCTAATCGCTATTGTGTTCTCAATATCAGCGCAAAGATACAAATGTTTTTTGTGTAAATATCCGGTGTGCAATTCATGTTTTTAATTTGTAATGTGATTGCGTTTTGGTGCAATACTGCTAGTGTTTCAAACAAAAAAGCGCCCCAACCGGGACGCTTTCGATATATAAATGTGAGATTACACTTCCAAATCAAGGCCGTGAACTTCGTGCCAGGGCAGGCCGTGTATGTTCAATGCCTCCATAAACGGATCTGGGTTAAACTCTTCCACGTTGTACACACCCGCTTTGCGCCATTCGCCTTTGAGGAACATCATCGCACCAATCATGGCAGGTACACCGGTGGTGTAGCTTACGCCCTGAGCGCCTGTTTCGTCATAAGCAGCCTGGTGGCTACAGTTGTTGTACACAGAATATGTTTTTTCCTGACCGTCTT
>JAUZOF010000063.1 GCA_030706585.1 Bacteroidota bacterium | reverse complement strand
TTACTGTCTGGCAAAATATTCCTTTAATGGAAAATATACTGATGAGATCATACTAAAATGGCTCAAAACCTTTTTCAGACGATTCTTCAATCAACAGTTTAAGCGTTCCTGCCTTCCGGATGGACCTAAAGTGGGATCTATAAATCTTTCTCCTCGTGGTGACTGGCGCATGCCGAGCGATGCCTCTTCACGAATGTGGCTGGAGGAGATTGATACACTGTAACAAAAAATGCAGGATTCCCGGCTATCGGGATCCTGCATTTTTCGATATACTCAACCCTTCTTTATCTGAAGTTTATTCCAATACCAACACTAGCGACAGAATACTTTTGCAAGGTATATTGCGCATTAATAGCTAACACAGCCAACATTTTCAACCGGAAACCGGCTGTCAATCCGGGCATCGTTTCCTGTTTAGTCAGATTAAATGGATTATCCCGGTTCTCCCATTCTACTTTGTTTGAAGAATTAAGGCCTTTGTAAATTGGATAAACTCCATTCAGGGAAATCTTATAGTCCGTCTTGGTAATACCCATACCTATGTAAGGGGTGAAAAACATTAACTTCTTTGAAATTATAAGATTGGCCATTAAGGCACTTGCGGAAATTCCAAAACCCTGCCTGCTATACCCCAAATCATCTCTTACTCCATCAGCCAGGTATGCAGGGTCATCAACCAGTTTCTCTGGAGTTATGACGGCAGATTCCGGAAATTTGTAATTCAGGTCTAACTTGGTATATCCAACCATCACTGACGCATCAAATGGCAGAAGTTTTACTCCGGGAATCCATTGTTTTACATCATGCTTCAGTCCTGCCCCCCAAAGCTTTCCGCTAAATCCATTATAATTCAACTCAGGAGTATATCGGAAAGAAACATCGTTGCCCTTGGGCAACCCAATAGTAAATTGAAGGTTTACTGCCGGTAGAATATTAGATACTCCGCCCGGTGTGTTTAATGTTACAACAGGCTTACCATTAATGGTTTGAGTTGATGTAAATGTTTGGCCATTTTTCTCTTTACCTACAAACGTTGGCATCGTCCCACTAGTTGGAGTCAGATATTCAAGATTTGAAAAAGAAAAAGTCTGTGCAGATGAAGGCGTCTGTATAATACCCACACTCGCAGTAAGGTCAAATCCCAATGTTTTATGAGTAGCTGCAGTATTATACCAGTTAGAACCTAAGCCGGTGGCAAAAGCAGTTCCGGCCGGTGCCATATAACCATCCAACAGCTTCGAAACATCACCTCCGGCTTTAAATATATTCGTAATATCATCCTGGGCATTAACACGCAGTGAAAAGAACAATAATGAGGGGAAAAGTAACAAGAGGAACAATCTGGTTTTCATAATAGCATCATTATAAGATTATAAATTGAAAAACTAGTTCACGTTGTAAAGATAAGATATATTAGTATGAAAAAAAAGAAGTCGCTATTCTCACGAACAACGACTTCCGTTAACCCTTTTAATTATAGTCTGAAGATCAATTAAACCCTTCTCAAATTGATCAACATATTATTAAGAAAAGACCTTGTGATTTATAACATTGAGTGTGCTATTTATTTCTTTAGTGCAAAGTAAGTTGTAATTCTACTGAATTCTGTCCAGCTTCTTTTATTCGGACAAGATTGTGTTTATGATTTAGACAAACGCAATTCTGATTAGAGTAATCAGAAAAAGTGCCAGACCTCATTAACAAAACTAAGAATCCAACCTACCCAAAAGTATACAATAGCAAAATCAGCCGATTAAACATCAATATATGTCACTATATATCAACAAAATAGACACAAAAAGATTTTTCAGAAAAACAAGTCGAATCTTTCAATTTATAAATACCACCCGTGTCCAACTTTATCAATTCGGACAAAAATAGAACACCCTATACGTTCTTATTTAGATTAACCTGTCTGAATTCTGAAGGGGTACAACCGGTTTCTTTTTTAAATGCAGAATAAAATACAGAGCGTGATTTAAATCCGGATTCCTGAATAAGGAAATCAATCTTGTATTTCTCAACGTTCTGTTCGTTCATTAAATCAATCGCATATTTAATCCTGTATGAATTGACAAAATCATAGAAATTCATACCGATTTGTTGATTTAGCGCAGCACTCATGGGGTGAATCAAAATTCCGGTTTGTTCGGAAAGTAGTTTAATATTTAGTTCAGGATTAAGATATGGCTTATGCTCTTCGAAGAAACATAGCAATCTTTCCGCTATGTTGGATAACTGAGGATCCGACGCTTTTGTACTCAAACTTCTTCCGTTATTTTTCAATTTATCGTCAATCTCATTTTTGAGACTTAATACTTCCCGAACTTTTGGAGTAAATAAAATGGGGGAAGACAGGGTTTTAAATACAAGAAAAAGATAAATGCAATTCAATCCTATCGGTAGAAAAAAGAGGAAATAATCCAGCTTTTGAAAATAAATAATAGGAGGAAATATTGTCACAAACAGAACGAGGGCAATTGTAATCAGTCCCTGTAACCAAAAGACAGAAATTTTCTGTATATCCGAAAAAAGATTCTTCACCTCATGATTGTATTTCTTCAGTTTTATATACGAAAGAGTTACATATACCACACATTGCAGGGCAAGCATAAGATTTACCAGATTAAACTGCCATGGCAATATTCTCTTCGAGTTCTCAATTACAAACAAGAATTCATCTTTCGGGAGGAAAAGCATAGGCGTAATCACCATTAGGCTGATCATTAACGGTATAAGATGAATAGCATCTTTCTGCTGAGGCTTATACATTACTCCGGTCATCAACAAAACATAAAGATAAAAAGCCGGTGACCAAAGCATATTCAGGCTAAAGGTAAGAATCAGGGCTATAGGGAACTTTCCCACCAGGTCGTAGTAAAGCAAGGTATTAAACAAAATTGCCACTGCTGGTATAAAAACGAGTAGAGACAACACCATATTCTGAATGCCCAAAGGACGCTTCAGCAAAAGGATTATCCCCAGGATGGTCAGGTTAACGATCGTGAATTCATTGATTAATAGAACGATATTCATATTTTATCAGTTTCTGTATTTTTACTGAGTTGAGTAATATATTCTGTTGGAGTCTGGTTTAATTGCCTCTTAAATGCACCATAAAAAGCGGCCCTGCTATTAAATCCAGACATGAAAGCAATATCCTCGATGCTAAAAGACTTCTTATCAGACTCTGCCAGAAGGCGTTTAGCTTCTTCTATTCTAAAGCTATTTACGTAATTGAAAAAGTTCCTTCCCGATCTTGCATTAATCGACAGGGATAACTTATGGGTACAAACTTTCAATCGATCTGCAAGACTGCTTAAGGAGATCTCAGAATCAAGAAAAAGCTTCTCATTTATCATGATCCTCTGTAGTTCGAGATAGATAGCATCCAACACTTCCGGGGAGACCCCAACTTGAGGATTTAACAGATCAGAAGCCTTTTTGTCCTTAACAATGCTATTCGGAATAGTTTCAGGTAGTTTATCTTCTATTGGAACAAAAATATCCGGTTCCTGAAACATCTTGTAAAATACAAAGCAAAAAATCAATACCCCTTTGAATGGCACATACAGCCCATTAACTATATTATGATTGAAAATAAGATAAAGTGGAAGCTGAATGAGAAAAAGGCCAAACAACAATAGTGTAAAATGGTAAACAAAGAACAAACAGCGCCTTTCCTGATCAGTAGCATGTTTGCAGTTTGATACAATTTGTTTGCTCTTCAAAAAAGCATCCAATAAATAGAAGAACTGCAATACTGCTACAGATGCAGAAGATATAATATAAACATAAGACTTCCAGCCGTTATCAAACCCCTGAATACAGGCAATCTGTTCATTCGGTTTCATAAAGAAGACAAAATGAACACTTAATAGAATATCGAAAATGATCAATAATACCGAAATGGGAAATAAAAAACGGTGCCGCCACCTCCAGTCTCCTGTTGCTATCCTTACATACGCATAAACAAATGGAGCATAAATGGCAACCAAAGCCTGTGCGGGATAGAGTAGGAATCGCTCGATATGAAAATAACCGGAAACTTCAAAAATATAGCGCAGATAATACATCACCGGTATTATTAATATCAGCGATAAAAGACGGTTGGGTAAGAATTTACCTGACTTCACAAATAGAATGAAAGCTACAAGGAATAGGTTTAGTACCGCCAGAATATTTACAAAAAGCGCAAGGGTCATGAATTTATTACCTACTTTTTCAGGTATGTCTCTTCAGTTAACACAAATGTATAATTTTTCCAAGACAATACAGCTTAAACCTTTTCTAATTTTCAGTCAGGAGTTATATTATTGATAAGAATGGTGGAATTAAACGGCGCGGGCATGACTGCTTTATACAATCATGCCCGTTTATTATCCCTTGGAAATCAAGTAGCAAATGCTCTGAAATCGATCAGTTACTTATTTTTGATTAAGGAGATGAATTCTTCTCTTGTTTTTGCCTGATTAAATATTCCTGTAAAATCAGAGGTTGTGGTAATTGAGTGTTGCTTTTCTACACCACGCATCTGCATACACATGTGCTGGGCTTCAATAACAACCATCACACCAAGCGGATTCAACGTATCCTGAATGCAGTTCTTAATCTGGGTGGTCAGACGCTCCTGGATTTGCAGGCGACGTGAAAAGATATCGACAACGCGCGCCACTTTGCTTAATCCCGTGATATAATGGTTAGGTATGTAAGCCACGTGTGCTTTACCAAAGAATGGCAACATATGGTGCTCACACATCGAATAGAAATCAATATCCTTGACAATCACCATCTGGCGGTAATCTTCACGGAACATGGCGCTTTTAATCACGCTCTGTGGATCGATATGGTATCCCTGAGTCAGAAACTGCATGGCTTTGGCCACGCGGCTTGGAGTTTTGAGAAGGCCTTCACGTTCGACATCTTCACCTAAAAGTTCAATGATGCGGCTGTAGCATTTTGCTAATTCTTCGGTCTTCTTTTCGTCAACCGGATATCTGTTTTGAGGAATGTCCATTTCGATGGTTATTTGTTTTGATGAAATATGATGATAAAAAGTCCGATTAGATCAATGATAGATCTTGATATCGTCTTTTACAATGTAAGTCTCTTTTCCAAAATGAGGATAAGCCTCTTTAATCTTGCGCATGGTTTCATACGCCTCTTCGTAAGAACGGAAATTTCCTACGCGTAAACGCCAGAACGGTGATTTGAATGTAATATAGGTTTCAATATCTGAAAAATCCCGCTTAATAGTAGCCTCCCGCTGAAATGCTTCGCGTTTGGAGACGTTTTGATTGTTTCCCGAATAAATCTGTACCCTGAAGCCTTTTCCTACCGTAAAGCTGCTTCTGGCTATCGTACCGGTCTTCTTTTTACCGATCAGATTCAATATCCGGCTATCCTGATAAATTTTCACTTTTCCCTTTCCAATCTCATCCTCTTCCAATGACTGGATGATAGTTGGAACAGAGTCATTTTGCATTTTCAAGGCAAACGCACTCACTTGCATCACGATGAAAAGCAGAAAAACAATCTTTCTCATTGAAATAAGTTTATGTAAACAACACAACCTTGCTACGCTTTGTTTAAAAAAAGGAAAACACGGTGCCAGCGTATGGACACCGTGTTTCTGATATATAATCCTAGTTATTAGTTCCAGGCTTCGATGATAGGCAGGAAGTTAGCAACCGCCAATGAAGCGCCACCAATCAAACCACCGTCAACATCTGGGTTAGCGAACAATTCTTTCGCGTTAGAAGCGTTACAGCTACCACCGTAAAGGATTGTAGTGTTGTCAGCCACTTCAGCACCGTATTTAGCAGCAACTACTGAACGGATGTAAGCGTGAATTTCCTGAGCTTGCTCAGCAGTAGCAGTTTTACCTGTACCGATAGCCCAAACTGGTTCGTAAGCCAAAACGATTTTACCGAAATCTTCAGCAGAAAGGTTGAACAAAGACTCTTCGATTTGAGCTTTTACCACTTCATTTTGTTTGCCGGCTTCTCTCTCTTCCAAAACCTCACCGATACAGAAGATAGGAGTCAAACCGTTAGCCAAAGCCAACAAAGTTTTTTCTTTCAGGATTTCAGCAGTTTCTCCGTAGTAAGCACGACGCTCAGAGTGGCCCAGGATAACATATTTAGCGCCGGTAGAAGCTACCATAGCAGCTGAAATTTCACCGGTGTAAGCACCTGAAGCTTTGTCTGCACAGTTTTGAGCAGCAACGCCTACTACTGAATCAACAGAAGCAACAACGCTAGCGATGTGAGTAGCAGGTACACCTACAACTACATCACAGTTGATCGTTTTACCAGCCAAAGCAGCGTTCAATTCTTTTGCCAACTCTACGCCTTCCTGAAGCGTTTTGTTCATCTTCCAGTTTCCTGCAACGATTTTTTTTCTCATAATAAATTAAATGTTAGTGTTTATGTTATGAATCTAATTCTTTATAGTCAGCGGGATTTTCATGCGGATCATGTACAATCTCCTTTTTCTTTTTCTCTTTATTCTTAAAGCTAAAGAATCGCTTAACGGCATCAATCATCGCCATCACTGTTTTTTCAAATGCCAGCAGCAATGCCAGTATCAAGCCGTAACCGATAAAGGCTTTCCAGATGATGGAAACATTCGGGTCGGTTTCTTTCAGGACTGTTCCTTTATTGACTTTCGCAATATATTCCGACATCGCTTTTTCATCCGGAATATCTCCCGAATTCCATTTGCCGACAACCGTACCGTTTTTCAGCAACACCATGCCCGGATTGGCCCTGATAATGGTCTTCAACGCAGTTTCATCGGTAAGAGTAAATGGATATTCCGCTCCGGTGGCATTGATCCAGTTTTCTATCTCCGAATTAACCGAAGAGGTCATGCAATAAAACTTATATCCTTTATCCTGCGAATAGTCGTAGATATTATTGATTTGGTCAATATGCGCATCGACTGCTTTCTCAAGCTTCGGAGAAATCAACAGGAAAGTAAATGAAGTATCCTGCAACACGACATCGGTAATATCTTCACCGGTGGTTTTATCAAGGAGTGAAAAATCATGAATCGGTGGCTCATAGCCTTTTGTCTTCAATACAGACTTTTGCTCCACGAAATGCCAGGTGGTATCGTTAGCCGGATAGTTTTGCAGGGTAAACTCTTTTTTCTCCCCGCCTTTTTGGTAAATGAAAGTAGTTTCATAAACATCGGCTGCCGCTCCGACTGGTATTTCCATTCCTTTCTGTATGTTGGTTCCCAATTTATAGGGAAGGAAATCTATGATAGGCAAATGGAAATAACAGTGCAAAACCACCGCTACACCAAATACGAATGTAATCAGCGAAGGCAACCAGTGGAAATGTTCGTGATAGAGGTAGGGAATATTCTTCCGGTTGTAGAAATAGAAAAGCGTAAAAGCCATCAGGACGATATTCTTGCCGAAGGTCTGCCAGTTAGTCAGCTTCACTGCATCACCAAAACAGCCGCAATCGCTTACCGGATTTCCCAACGCCAGATAAAGCGTAAGCAGCGTCATAAATGACATGAATATCAGCACATACCAGGAAGTATGGCGGGGACTTAACGCAAGTAGAACATTTACCCCAAGTAGAAACTCAACGCAGGCAAGCAAAATAGCAAACACCAACGCGTTGGGCACCAGAAAACCAAGGTGCATGGCTTCAAAGTAATCCTGGAATTTGATTGAAGTTCCCACCGGGTCTATCATCTTGACAAATCCGGAGAATATGAAAGTCGCTCCGATGATGAGGCGGCTGACAATCTGTAATATCTTAGTTAGCCGCTCCATCTTCTTCGCCGAATTCAAGTTTGATTAATCCGAAAAGTGAGTAGTTGACCATATCCATATAGTTGGCGTCGATGCCTTCCGAAACCAACGTCTGGCCGCAATTGTCTTCGATTTGCTTGGTACGGTGGATTTTCATCAGGATCAGGTCGGTATAGGAGCTGATACGCATGCTACGCCACGCTTCGTCGTAGTCGTGGTTCTTTTTGTACATCAACTCTTTGGTTTGGGTCATGTAGTTGTCATACAATCCCAAAGCTTCTTGTTCTGTTATATCACAGCTGTCGGCAAAGCCCAAAGCCAGCTGGATAATGCCGATAATACCGTAATTGACAATGCCGATAAACTCTGAACGAATGCCTTCGTCAATCTGCGAAACACCTTTGATTTCGATGCTGCGGATACGGTTTGCCTTGATATATATCTGATCGGTAATGGATTGCGGACGCATGATTCGCCATGCGGGACCATAGTCTTTGAGTTTTTTCTCAAAAAGGGAACGGCATATCGCGATGACGTGCTCAAATTGCTGTACGGTATCTTTCATATTATGAGGAGTATTTAAGACCCTAAAAAACGTCGCAAAGGTAATAAATTTCAGGCATATAGGAAATAAAGAGCCAAAAGCAGGGCAATAAGGAAGCATTTTGACTTAAATAGATCTGTTGAGCGGAATTATAATGATCAATGACAACAAGGCCTCACCATATCAGACGAAAGCCTTTCGCCTTATAAGGCAACAGTGCCTCGCCTTAACGAGCAACACCCCGTTGCCATATAAGGCAACTCATCAATGCCCAAAGAACAGATAAGTCAGTAAGATAGCCGCCACAATACCTGCCAGGTCAGTCAGCAAACCGACTCCCACAGCGTAACGGGTATTTTTCACCCCTACACTACCGAAATAGACTGCCAGAATATAGAATGTCGTATCAGCCGCACCCTGAATCACTGAAACCATACGGCCAATAATGCTGTCGGGGCCAAACGTCTTGATGGCATCAACCATCATACCGCGGGCGCCGCTTCCACTCAATGGCTTCATCAGGGCCGTTGGCAACGAATCTACAAACTGTGAATTGACCCCAATAGCATCAAATCCCATCTTGATAGCAGTAATCAACATTCCCATCGCTCCAGAAGCACGAAACATGCCCACAGCCACCAGAATAGCCACCAGATACGGGATAATCATCACCGCCGTCTGAAAACCCTCTTTAGCACCTTCAATAAAGGAGTTATAGACGTTGACTTTCTTGCGCATACCCGCCACCAAAAAGCCCACAATGATACTCAGCAGAGCAAAGCTGGCCCCAAAGTTGGAGTAAAGGGAAATTTTCTCTTGTGGCAAATGGGAAAAGAACCAGATAATGGTAGCCACAATAGCCGTCAGTCCGCCCAGATAGGCCAGAATAACTTTATCTAAAATATTAATACGCTGCAGAATAGCTACCGACAGAATCCCGATAATGGTAGAGAAGAAAGTGGCTAAAAGAATAGGCAGGAAGACATCCGAAGCATTGGCCGCACCCATCTGGGCACGAAGTACCATGATACTGACCGGCACCAAGGTTAATCCCGAAGTATTCAGTACCAGAAACATGATCATCGGATTGGATGCTGTATCCTTATTGGGGTTCAGCTCCTGCATTTCCTTCATCGCCTTCAGTCCGAGGGGTGGAGCAGCATTTCCCAGACCTAAAAGATTGGCCGATACATTCAGGAAAATAGAACCGATGGCTGGATGCTCTTTCGGTATATCTGGGAAAAGACGGACAAAAAGAGGGCTGATTAACTTTGAGAAGAACTTAATGAGGCCGCCATGCTCGCCAATCTTCATCAATCCCATCCAGAGTGAAAGGGCACCGGTCAATCCCAGCGATACTTCAAACGCAGTCTTCGAGGTATCAAACGTGGAAAGCATCACCTCATAGAATGCATTCAGGTCACCCCATACAAGGGCTTTAATCAGTGCCACCACAAAGGCAACCAGGATAAACGCGATAAAGATATAATTCAATGCCATAGTCTCTGGATATTCGAGTCTCTTCTCTTTGCAAAAAAAGGAAAGCAAACTTATTCTTAACAAATGAAGAGCAAAGATAAAAACTTTGTTTAGACTATTCTCCTGAATCATAGCCGGGAAAACAAAAAAAGCCGCAGGATATGCGGCTTTTGATGATATTATGAGCTTCGGATTAGAATCCTACCTGAAGCTGTCCGAGAACGGCATTTTCAGATCTCACACCCACTGCGTTGTTGTCTTTATATACGTAGTGTAACTGGAAACGGCTTCTTTTGTAGAAGTTCCACTGCATCCCGATTTGGTAGTTGGTAAATTTCTTACCGTTTACATCTACATTTTTGTTGTAGAAGTCATACTCAGCAATCACATCTATTTTAGGGCAAACATGTCCGTTGAGCAAAGCATAGTACCCTTCACGGTTGATATGAGCGTCAGTTCCATGTACATACTCAGCACGTCCGTAAACATATTTAGTTGTCACTTCACCACCTAAGCTCCAACGATTGCGCAAGTGGTCAACTGCTTTGGCATCACCCAGTTCAATAACGTTTTTGTAATTAGCTTTACCGGCATATAACGAACCACCAACTTTAAGGTATGAAAATGGGTTAAACATCAAAGTACCGACAAAGTCTTTATGGCGGTTATTATCCATGTTATTTACACCGTTACCATTGAAAATACCCAATTGATAATCAACCAGATTTCTTTTCTGATATGCAAGGAAACTACCAGCTAACTGAATACCGCAATCACGGCCACTCATGTTTCCAGCTCCCAAAACATCTGTAGAACCGCCAACCAGGTTATTAATCGCCTGAGAATTGGTTACATTCTCCAATACGGATTGAGAAATCGCATTTTCAATAGAGAAAGGAAGTTTCATCTGACCCACTTTCAGTTTCACGAAGGTTTTTGGAGCATATTCCATCCAGTATTCCACCAATGCAGGAGTCGGTCCAAGGTTTGACTGAATCTGGAAAGTGATGTTATCAGTCAGTTTACCTTCAATAAAGGAAATGATACGCTTTACACCGTAGCTTTGTCTTTGAGGTAAAGTATCTGAGTAAGAATAGCCGATATGTCCGTAACCAAATACTTTTACCTTATCCAATAGATAAAACGATTTAGCCGGTGCAGCTTTCTTTTCTACGGCAATCAAAGAATCAGCCTCTTTGGTAGAGATTACATTCTTTTTAGCCAAAAGCTTCAATACATTTTCCGATGTTTGCTGCGCATTTGCGGCAAATACAGAAACAATCAGAAGTAAAAATGCGTAAACGATTTTCTTCATACTTGAATTTGGGTTTTAATGTTTAGAATTCGTGTTTGAAAAGATTACACCGGCCTTTCATTTTGCAAGTATTTCGGATGTAATATCTACATAACTCTCCAAAAACGAGGCGCAAAGGTAGCTATTTTTTCATTAACAGAAAAACCGCCATTAAACATATGACTATCTGAAAGAGTTTCGTACTTTCGCATAAAAGCTATTAAATCAATGAAAGCATCCGACGTGAAAAAAGAACTGCAATCCGTTGCCAACCCCGAAAAAGCACTGCTACTGCAAGGCTTCTTCAAGACCGGGGAAGGTGAATACGGTGAAGGCGACCTCTTCCTGGGTATTACCGTACCTCAGCAGCGGGTCATCGCTAAAACCTATAAAGAATTATCTCTGGCAGAAATAGAAACATTGCTCTACGAACCTTATCATGAATGTCGGTTGACAGCACTGATTATCCTGGTCAATCGTTTTAAGAAAACGAAGAAAGAAGAAGACCGCAAAGAGATTGTCGATTTTTATCTGAGAAATACCGCCTATATCAATAACTGGGATTTAGTCGATTCGTCGGCTTGTTATATATTGGGCGAATATCTGCTGAATAAAGACCGCACATTGATTTATCACCTGGCCGAAAGCGATTCAATGTGGGAACAACGCATCGCCGTGCTGACCACATTTACCTTTATTCGGAACGATGATTTTGCCGACAACCTGCTTTTAGCAGAAAAGCTCCTCAATCATAAGCACGACCTCATGCACAAAGCCATTGGCTGGATGCTTCGTGAAGTAGGCAAACGCAATAAATCGGTATTAGTAGATTTCCTGATGCAATACTCTACCCAAATGCCGCGCACCATGTTGCGGTATGCCATTGAGAAGTTTCCGGAAGAGGAGCGGCAATATTTCCTGAAGAGAAAGTAAAAGAAAAGGGCTTTGCATCATCGTGATACAAAGCCCTTTCAATGTGGAGCTGCGGGGAGTCGAACCCCGGTCCAAACGAGGAAGCAATATGCTTTCTACATGCTTATCTTCGCCTTCATTTTCGTGCCCGGGCAAGACCGAAGCCACCAACCCGAACCTTATCCCCTAAAGTTTCACATCAGCCCGGGGAGAGCTTTCAGCTAGTTCCGATTTTTCTGCACCACCGGTTCGGATTGCTTCGAAGCCACAGCTTCCGGGTGATGTCTCGTCCTGGTACCTTGTACCTGGATTAGGCTTGATCTACTATGATTCGATTAAGCAGCGAGAGCTACGTTATTTTCGCCAGTTATAATTTTGATGTCTGATATTATAGAGCCAGCCACCCACGCTCTGCATGCTTACACACCTCTTCTACCCGCTGTCAAATCCAGACAGCCCCTTAAATACATTATCTAATTGATAATCAGAGATTAACCACACGCCAACTTATAAACAAGTAACAAACTGGTAACAAAAAGTGATTAAATAAATCGCTTACGTGGTTTCTCTATACAAAGATAGAAAGATTTTCAGCATATTGTTTCACTAGTAAACAAATAACATCTAACTAAGAGATACTCTGCCCTCATTGATAAACTCATCTTTAAATATGAATCTGACCCGATATTCAGATAGATATTGCTTTTTATGTTGTCTTTTTGGTTGTTATATTACTATTTTTCTAGTATCACAGACTCTTTAAAATCATGTTATCAGGCTGTGTTTATGATACTTATAAAATTGCATTCATCTAGTGGCCCGCAACCCTACTTCTCTAGGTTACTTGTCAAAGTACAGAATTTGAGGGTAAAAGCGAGAAATTAAAGGTTAGTTTCTACAAAAGAGTCTCTTTTTACAGGCTTTTTCAGATAACATCAACTAAATCTTTAAGTGACACATCTAGTGCCTGACTTATTTTGAAAAGGGTTTTTATAGTTAGATTTGTTCTACCTGCTTCAATTCTTGATAAATTGGATTTTTCAAAATTACATTTTGCTGCTAAGTCTTGTTG
>JAUZOF010000629.1 GCA_030706585.1 Bacteroidota bacterium | reverse complement strand
TGTAACCGACACAGAAAAAGACCTGAAGCCGACAAACGGTACTGCTAAATGGGACGGATTAGGAGGTTTGGTTGGCGTAGTCAACGTAACGAAAGAGGATGGGACCAGCGGAATGGCATCATTCAAGATCAAGGTCAAATTCTCCCGGAACGAGGCTTCAGGTAAAAAGACCCTGATGATTTACCATTGGGCTTTGAAACCAACCGCGAACAATTATTAATCCTCAAAAAAACGACATAACATGAATAAGATCAAAATATCAGCACTCTGCATAGCATTGGTTTTGGGCATAATGACTGCATTTGCCCAAAAAGGCCAATGGAAAATCGAGGGTAAAGTATATGAACCGTATCGCAACACCCCGATAGAAGGGGCAGTCGTTAGTATTACCGGACTGAAAGAGTCTGTAAAAACAGACAAAGAAGGTAATTTCCAGGCAGAAGTACCCTCTGCACAGGGCGTAATCAGCGTATGGTTTCCGGGGTATTACACCAATGTGCAACCGATTGACGGACGTAAAAAAATCAATCTCATTTTGATTCCGGAAGAAAAATTGGGTTATTCCGAAACCATGTTACTCCCCTTCAAAGGAGCAACCAATATCCGCGAAAAACAGACGAACCTGTTTTCTATTCAGAAAAAAGATATCAATCTGAATCAAAGTGAAGTAGAACAGGTGCTGTCCGAAATTCCCGGCTTACAGGTAACCGGTAAAAGTGGGATGCCGGGTGAAGGCAGCTTTTTCAACATCCGCGGTACGAACACGTTATCAGCCAACTCTTCGCCTCTGATTGTCATTAACGGCATTCCCTATATGCCCGACATGAACGAATCGGGGGTAATCGGTGGATTTTCCAAAAGTATTCTGAACTCGCTTAATCCGCGCGACATCCAGAATATCACAGTACTGAAAGGTGCTGATGCCACTCTTTTCGGGTCATTGGGTTCGAACGGGGTAATCATGATTGAGACGGATAAAGCGGTTGACCTGGATACCAAAGTGGAATTCAGCTCACAATTCGGCATTGACCTGAATCAATCCACACTTCCGGTGATGGGGGTAAAAGACTACAAAAACTACATCGGTAACGTAGCGCTGACCAGATACAGCGACATGGCCAATGTACTTAACCTGTTCCCCTATCTGGTAGATGATGACTCTTATTATTACAAATTCCTTTACAACAATAATACCAACTGGCAAAAGCTGATTTATTCCCCGGGTGTTACTACCGACAATGTATTGAAAATCAAAGGTGGAGATGCTATCGCGAAATATGACGTTTCGATTGGCTACAAAAACAAGGACGGTCAGATGGACGGTACCCGATATTCAAAATACTATGCACGTTTGAATTCTGACGTGAACCTGAGTCGCAGGCTGACTTTCAACTCATCAATTATGATGTCATACATGAATTACAAACTTCAGGAGCAGGGTATGCTTGAAAATACAAATCCGATTTTGGCAGCAATGAAGAAAGGACCTCTTTTCTCTCCATTCGAAAAAGATGCCAATAACAACCTGTTGCCAGATTACGCATCCATCCGTGATGCAGACGGAAACCTGATTACAAACAATATGGTGAGCAATCCGGTGGCATTGGTCAATAAAGTGGATGCCAATGACCAGGATTACGATGTACAGGTTAATGCCGGTATGAACTACAAAATGACTGACAACCTCAGCATCAACGGTATTATGGGATTGTACTACTTCTTTACCCGTCAGAATATGTTTGTTCCGGGCGTGACTGAAACCAGTATCATGCCACTCAACAATCAATTGGCCAATAACACCGTGCGTTCGGCTCAGGGGACAACCTTCAACACCTATTTCAACCTGAATGCCAATTACAACAAGACATTCAACCATATCCATCTGGTGAAAGCCTCTGTCGGAGCGCAGGTAGCGATGAACAAAAACTCCTACGATGCGGGGGCGGGCTACAACACGGCCAACGACTTTTACAAAACGCTGGGTTATGTAACTTCCAGCAGCCGCAACTACTACGGATACGAGAATGCGTGGAACTGGATGAACTACAATGCAAACGCTCAGTACATTTACAACCATCAGTTGGCGTTGGGAGCTACCCTGTCAATGGATGCTTCATCTTCTACCGGTACTGACGCAACTCTCTTCCAGGCCTATCCGGCAGTCAATGCTACCTGGATGGCGAAGAACTCGATTCTGAAAGATTGCGATAAAATCAACAAACTGAATATCCGCGGTGAATTCTCTACGACCGGAAACAGCCGTTTTTCATCTTCATTGAGTAAATACTATTACATCAACAAGGTGTATCGCGAACTTTCGGGATTGACCCGTTCGGGGATTCCCAACACCAAAATCGTTCCAGAACTGAACCGGACATTCGACCTGGGAACTGACATTTCGCTGTTTAACCACCGTCTGGACCTGACTGCTGATGTTTATTACACCAAAAGCAGCAAGATTATCATGCCGGTTTCTATTTCCGCCGCTTACGGAACAGATTATCTATATGCAAATGCTGCCAGCGCTGAAAACAAGGGTATCGAAGTCGGGGCACAGTTTGCTGCCATCCAGACCAAAGACCTGAAATGGTACGTAGGCGGAACCGTTGCTGCAAACCAAAACAAAGTTCTTTCATTAGGAGGCCAAAACGACATGGTATCGTCCATGTC
>JAUZOF010000628.1 GCA_030706585.1 Bacteroidota bacterium | reverse complement strand
CTCGGCAATGGCGCCATCAAGATCCTCACGCTGTGAAACCGAACGTCCTTTGATTCCGTAAGCTCGGGCAATCATGATGAAATCCGGATTCTTCATGTGGGTTTCCGAGTAACGGTCATTGAAGAAAAGTTCCTGCCACTGGCGTACCATCCCGAGGAAGTTATTATTCAGGATAATCATTTTCACACCTGTACCTTCCTGCAGTATAGTTCCCAGCTCCTGGATGGTCATTTGCATACCACCGTCACCGGTAAAGAGGCAAACAGTACGGTCAGGTGCTCCGATTTTAGCCCCGATAGCAGCCGGAAGTCCGAATCCCATCGTGCCCAATCCGCCCGATGTAACCATACTGCGGGACTGGGTAAATTTGAAATAACGGGAAGCCATCATCTGGTTCTGACCTACGTCGGTTACCAATACTGCTTTGTTTTCGGTTGCTTCCGAAACTTTACGGATTACTTCACCCATGGAGATTTCGTGACTGGCCGGGTTAAGTTCCGGTTCGATTACTTTCTCCTGCTCGGTTTGTTCGTATTCGGTGAATGAATCAATCCATTCTGTATGTTTAGCTGCATTCAGTTTTTCGGTAACCAATGCTAATGTTTGTTTGGCGTCACCCAATACAGCTACTTCCGCTTTTACATTTTTATTGATCTCAGCCGGGTCAATGTCGAAGTGAATCACACGGGCCTGTTTGGCATAAGTGTTCAAATCACTCGTTACACGGTCGTCAAAACGCATACCGATAGCGATCAAAACATCACATTCGTTGGTTTTTATGTTTGGACCGATGTTTCCGTGCATTCCCAGCATACCTTTGTTCAGACGGTGCTCAGTCGGCATTGCAGACGAACCAAGCAAAGTCCATCCCGCAGGAATGTCTGCTTTTTCAAGGAAGGCATTCAACTCTTTTTCAGCATTGGCAAGGATAACACCCTGACCAATCAATGCAAAAGGTTTTTTTGCTGAGTTGATCAACGCAGCAGCAGCTTCAATGGACCATGGTTCCACATCTGGTACCGGAACGAAGCTGCGGATGAAGGTGCATTTTTTATAGCTATATTCGAGTTTTGCGATTTGAGCGTTTTTGGCAAAGTCAATCACAACAGGACCCGGACGGCCTTCTCGTGCGATATAAAATGCACGGGCAATTGCACCGGGGAGATCTTCTGCATTGCGTACCTGGTAGCTCCATTTGGTAATAGGCTGGGTAATACTTACTACATCCGTTTCCTGGAATGCGTCTGTTCCCAATAGTGCAGCTCCTACCTGACCGATGATGACAACCATAGGTGTGCTATCGATCATGGCATCGGCAATACCGGTAATGGCATTTGTTGCTGCCGGACCGGAAGTAACAAGTGCGACACCTGTTTTACCACTAACGCGGGCATATCCTTGTGCCGCATGGGTTGCACCTTGTTCGTGACGAACCAAAATGTGTTTGATTTTATCCTGATGGTCGTGTAAAGCATCGTAAACCGGCATGATGGCACCGCCGGGATATCCGAAGATGGTATCAACCCCTTCATGGATCAGTGATCTCATTAATGCTTCCGCGCCTGAAATTAGTTCTTTGCTCATAGCAGATCCCTTTCTGATTTTATCGTTTGGGAAAATAGTTAAAACTTGATGTTATTGTAGCCCTAACAGGTTTTAAAAACCTGTTAGGTTTTAACTGAATGTTCTCAGTTATGAATTCTTTAAGATAGAATTTTATTCCACAATTCTTACAGCACCCATATCAGCCGAAGCTACCATGCTGGCGTAAGCGCGGAGTGCTTTAGAAACAACGCGGTTTCTGTCTTTGGGTTTAAAGGCATCTTTACCTCGTGCTTCTTCGGCTTTGCGTCTTTCGGCTAACTCCTCGTCACTGACCAACAGGTTGATAGAACGGGCCGGGATGTTGATCTCGATGATATCGCCTGTCTGAACCAAGCCGATATTACCGCCCGAAGCTGCTTCCGGAGAGATGTGGCCGATAGAAAGACCTGAAGTACCACCGGAGAAGCGACCGTCGGTAATCAACGCACACTCTTTACCGAGGTGGCGTGATTTGATGTATGAGGTCGGATAAAGCATCTCCTGCATACCCGGGCCGCCTTTAGGCCCTTCGTGAGTGATCACCACGACGTCTCCGGCTTGTACTGTTCCTCTCAGGATTCCATCACAGGCTGTATCCTGCGATGTGAATACTTTCGCCGTTCCTTTGAAAAGGAAGCAGCTTTCATCTACTCCGGCGGTCTTAACCACACAGCCGTTGAGCGCGATGTTTCCGAAAAGGACAGCCAAACCGCCGTCTTTTACATAAGCGTTATCGTAATTGCGGATACAGCCGTTTACACGGTCAGTATCCAGCTCTTTGTATTTAGAATCTTGTGAACCCATCACCAGATTGAAGCGGTGAGCAGGGGCACTTTTGTATTTGTCAATGGCAACCTCTGTAACATTCGGGCTGTTGATGTCAAATTTGTCGATCGCTTCGCCCAATGTTTGACCGTCAGCACGGCTTACATTTGTGTCGATTAATCCGATTTTGTTCAACTCAGACATGATTGCCATGATACCTCCGGCGCGGTTTACATCCTGGATATGATATTTCTGTGAGTTGGGAGCTACTTTACACAAACATGGCGTTTTGCGTGAAAGTGCGTCAATGTCAGCCATTTTG
>JAUZOF010000627.1 GCA_030706585.1 Bacteroidota bacterium | reverse complement strand
TAATCAATTTTGATTCTACAATATTCTGTAGTCTGACAGACCTGTTTTTTTTGAACTCAACCAAAGAGTTATTTGTAGCTGAACTTTAAATATAATATTGAAATGAAAAATTACTTTAGGAGGGTCTTGTTCCGGCCTACTAAACTGTTCATGGGATTACTCTTGAGCGTTTCGTTATTTATCTCCTGTAAGGACGGTTATTTCTTCGAAGAAAACGAACCGGACTGGTTACGCTCCAGCATCTATGATTATTTGCAGGAGAGTGGTAAGTACACTAATTACATTAAGCTGATTGATGACCTCAAACTAACGGATGTCATGAAAAAGACGGGAAGCGTCACTCTCTTTGTTGCAGATGATGATGCTTTCAACCGGTTTTATCAGAAAAACGGTATTTCGGGGTACAATCAGTTAACTCTGTCTCAGAAGAAACTGTTGCTCAATTTTAGCATGATCAATAATGCTTATCTGATTGAGCGATTATCCAATTATTATGATGGATCTGTCCTGAAAGAAGATGCAGCCATGCGTAGCGAGACTGCTGTCTCTATCTATGATAGTATTGCTTTTGATAAAGGCGATAATTTACCTATAGGGACTTACTGGGATAACCATAAAGCAAAAGGCTTGTATTTGATGAAAGATAACACTGCATCTCCAACGGTTTATTTTCTTCAGAATCAGATGGAACAAGCCTTGATGACAGATGAAGACTTTAGCATTATTACAGGTAAAACCCGGACTACGGGTGATGCTTACATTTTTGACAAAAAAATCATTGATCGTGATATCCGATGCAAGAATGGTTATGTGAATGTTTTGGATGAGGTTTTAATGCCGCCGGCCAACATGGCAGAATACATTCGCAGAAATAGCAATACTAAGATATTCTCTTTATTACTAGATCGTTACAGTGCACCATATTATAATGAATCTTATACGAATGAATACAAACGTCTTCATCCGGAATTTACTGATTCGATTTTTGTAAAGCATTATTTTTCAACAGTAGGACCTGTCAATGGTAATGCCACCGGAACAACATACTATCCAAATAATTCTCTGATCGGAACCGATTACCAGTTACCGCTTGATCCGGGATGGAATAGCTATGTACGCCCTACATCCGGTAATGTGCTGGAGTCAGACATGGCTGCCATGTTTGTCCCTAACGATGCTGCGATGGATGCATATTTTAACACCGGTGCTGGAACAATCCTGAAAGAAAGATTCGGTTCATGGGATAATATACCCAATAACATTGTCCGATTGTTGATAAAACGTCACATGAGAACCTCTTTCCTCGAATCGATTCCGAGTCGTTTCGGAAGTATGATGGATGATGAGAACTCTTCTGTTCCGGTCCAAAAAGCCGATATCCAAAGTAGTTATGTAGGTGTAAATGGTGCAGTGTATGTGACTAACAAAGTTTATCCACCAGACCATTATGTTTCAGTATATGCTCCGGTATTATTCAGTGAAAAGACCAAAGTGTTTTATTGGGCGATCGCGCAGAATGACTTTACACTTTACCTGAACTCATTGGTGAGTAAGTATAGCTTTTTTGTGCCGACGGATGATGGATTTACCAAATATATCGATCCGATTGCCTATAACAAAGATGTTCCTGCTGCTTTGAAGTTCTGGTATAACACTAAGACTTCATCAGTTAATGCAACCGTGTATAAGTATAATAAATCAACCGGAGAAATGGGTGACTCTATAGGTATTATTACCACTTCATCCTTCATCAAGGACCGTCTTTTGGATATGCTGAATTCACATATTGTTGTAGGAAGTGTGGAGACCGGCAAAAAATATTATCAGACTAAAGGAACCAACATTTTACAGGTTGCAGGTACAGGAACCAACCTGACCATAAGAGGAGGTGGCGATATCGAACAAGGTACTAAAGTAAGTGTGAAGAATATTTATGCACAGACTAATGGTAACACATACTTCATAGATAAACCAATTCAGGCACCGTTGAAATCCGTATATAAGATTCTGAGTGAACAGCCGGAATTCAGTGCATTCTTTGCTCTGTTGAATGGTTTCCCATCTACATCTACCTCGAATATTTTCGTCAAAAAGAAAAACTACTCGGGTCTTGACTTTAATGTGAAGTTTTTTAACACCTTCAATTATACGGTTTATGTTCCAACTAACGCAGCTATAGAAAGTGCGATAAACAGCGGGGTTATCATTCCCTGGGATTCACGTACAGGTATTGTCGGTATAAATGATATGACGGATGCAACGGCAAAAGCTGCTGCGATTACCAAACTGGAACGTTTCCTTCGTTATCACTTCCAGGATAATTCTGTGTTTATCAGTGGTAATGCTATAAATGGAATCTACCAGTCGGCAACATTGAAGTTGGATGATCTAACAAGTCAGTTTGGAACTTACATGAATAAATTCTACCGGATTGGAGTGTCGGGTAGTGGCGATAATTTGACTATTAGTACAGAAAATGGCGGTACGGCTCATGTTGTGACATCAAATGGATTGTACAATTTGATGGCAAGAGACTACATTTTCAATGATTTACCGGCCAACTTTAAAGAGATTACAGGGACAGGAACGGGTACAGTATTTACATCGTCCTCAATTTCAACCTCTTCAACTGCTGTTATTCATCAGATTGATAATGTGCTAAGCTTTAAATAAGGAT
>JAUZOF010000626.1 GCA_030706585.1 Bacteroidota bacterium | reverse complement strand
TTCCACAACTGGGGCAACTCGTCCAGGGAATATTTTCGCAGAAATGCTCCCATCGGGGTAATACGGTAACGTTCGGGTAAGGAGGGATTGGTCTTCATGGTTTTTAGCTTCAATATCAGGAATAAACGCTCATGAAAACCGGCCCGCCATTCACTGTAAATGGGCCATTCCCGTATATCAATTAGGATGACGACGCATAATAGTGTTATTAGCGGAAAGAGGAGGATAATCAGCAGGGTGCTGATTATTACATCCAGAATGCGTTTGATATAGTGTTTATACATAATTCTTTTACCCCTAAATACCCAAGGTTTGAAAAACTCATATAGTTATTAAATATCGTTGCCATTTTCACCCCAAAATCCCCTAAAGGGGACTTTTTGCAGCAGTAGTAATCCTTAAAGCAGCAAAAATTATTGTCATCTCCCCCCTCCCAAGAGTGATATCCTAATAGAGAAACAGGCTATTTAATAGGTTACAAGTTCTAACAAAGAAATGACCTACCCCCCCATTTTTCAAAGGGTCAAACCCTAAAGGAATGTCATGAAGCGCAAATTAGCCCCGAAACACCACTCTTAAAAGTCTCCTTTAGGGGAATCGAAGATCGGCGGAGCCAATTAGGGGTAAGAAAAACCATATTAGCACGACATCATTTCTATATTGTTTCCTTAAAGTCTTCCTCTTAACAATATTCAGACTTAACCTTCACGGAGTTAGTTCTGTTATGCACTTTCGAATCTCAGCCATAACACGTTCTAATTCATTGAATATTTCATCATTAGTAAAACGTATTACGGTTATGCCATAAGACTCCATTTCCGCTGTCCGGCCAATATCATATTCTGTTTGACTACTATGTATCTCTCCATCAATCTCAATCACTAACTTAGATTTGTGACAATAAAAATCAGCGATAAATATATCAATGGGATGCTGGGGGTTAAACCGCACCCCAAGTTGATTATTTCTTATTCTATCCCATAATACGACCTCAGCCGGTGTCATTTTATTTCGTAAAACCTTTGCTTTCTCATAAAGCTCAGGTTTTGCATTATAAAACATCGAAGCTTCTTTCTTTATAATCATATTCGAAGCAATTAAACATGCGACTAAATAGCAGTTAAATCCCAACTCCGCACTCAGCAAAAGTTCCCTTCAGGGGATTAGGGGTAAAAACAAAGAGCAAGATCAGCCTGTAATTTCATTGCACCAGACCTATTATTGACCACCCAGGGGGCACTACAATATCTCACCCCATCATATTCCGATACCTCGGAAACCGTCCTTCAGGCAATCCTTCCGATAAATGCTCGTATATATCCTCGTCCACAACCCATTTCCAGATATGAAATGTGGAAAAATGATGGGAGAAACGGGATTTAAACTGAAACAGGCCATTATCGACGGCACTATTTCCACCGCCCAAATGCAGATACCGTAGCTTCATCCCGGAGGCAAGATGCCGTCCATGATCAATCAACAATTTCAAAGGAGACAAATCCCGGAATTCCGGCAAAACGCCTCCCAAATGATACTGCATGATTTCTCCGCAAACCATAAACAAAGCACCGGCAACTACTTCACCTTTATATTCTGCCAACAATAAATGAGGCTTAAATTCAGCTGCATTCCTCAACCCGAGCATATAGGAGGTCGAGAAAAAGTACTCATCGGGAGCCTGCTTCTCATCCATTGACCGGGTATATATTTTGTAAAATGCCATCCAGTCATCCATTGTAGTGGCAGCACGGACCGATAATCCTTTGTTAGTTATCGCGGCCAGTTGTCTCTTCAACGTATCGGCATACAATGAGGTTTGATACGTTTCCGGCTCCGATACGGGGATATAGACCGTCCGGTTTAAAGCAACCACCTCCCCCATTCCGTCGGGAATCAATAACGCATTAGGGATTAATGTATGCAGGCGTGAAAATACCGAAATCACCTCCCGGTCAAACAGATATTCCGTCATCTCATCCCGAAACTTTTGCAGCAGGGCTTCCGATGGATTTTCCGTATTATAGAGACAACCCGCATAACCATATACCGAAGTCAGGTCATAATAGGGCGTCCCTTCTATAGACCGCATCAGCAAAGGAAGACAGAGCCTTTCATCGCCATTTTCAAAAACAAAAAGTAAAGGCTCGCCGTTATTATGCAAAGCGTGATATTCATAGGTATGGTAAAAATCGTACCGCACCTGTCGGGTTATTGCTTCACGCCATCCGGCTTTATCTGTGATTATTTGCATATCATTCTATTTTGTGTTCTCTTTGTGCTCCTGTTTATTAAAGAAACCAACGATTTAAAAAGAAAGTTCAATGAAACGAGCATGAACTAATGATCATCAAAGAGTATGACATTCCATGTGAATTCCATACGTAGCCAAAACAATAATAAATAATGACGTATGAAACAGATATTCCTCTCCCCCCCGCACCTTTGCGGAAGAGAAAAAGAGTTCATCGAAGAGGCTATTCAGACCAACTGGATCACCACTGCGGGAAGCAACATCGAAGCCTTTCAGCAAGAATTAAATAACTTCCTCGACAGTGAAGTTCATACCCTGGCATTAAATTCCTGGTGATTTTCCGCCGCATGCGGATAGGGAACCAAAACAGACGGAATACCTCGTGCCGTGAGTTCAGCAAGGCCTACTGCCCCCGCCCGAAAAACAGCTAAATCAG
>JAUZOF010000625.1 GCA_030706585.1 Bacteroidota bacterium | reverse complement strand
TTTGCCGATCAAACATATAAAACTTCTGTTTGTGAAGAAACCCTTTTTGCTGATATTGCTTTTGTGTGTGTCAACGGCTTTTTATGCCCAACACAAACCAAGGTTGTTTGGTTATGTGAACGACAAAGAAAAGCGGCCGATTGAACTGGCAACGGTATCGGTAAAAGGCATGGCGATTGGGACTACGACCAATAAAAACGGGTTTTATGAACTACTCCTGAACGCAAAAGACTCGGTGGAATTGTTTGTTTCTTGTGTTGGATACAAACCGTTTGTAAAAAAGATGCTTCCCGATTTCAAACTGGCTCAGCTCAATATTACGTTGGAAACGGATACCCGTGAATTGTCGGCGGTAGAGGTCAATGCTCCCCGTTTACAAACCACGACTTCCGAACTGATAGATGTTTCTCATTGGCGAATGCTGCCCGATGCAAGTGGCGGTAGCATTGAGTCATTGATTAGTACCTTGCCCGGGGTGCACTCCACCAACGAGCTGAGTTCTCAATATTCCGTCAGGGGTGGAAGCTATGACGAAAACAGTGTGTACGTAAATGGTATTGAGGTGTATCGTCCGTTGTTGATCCGTGCGGGACAGCAGGAAGGTCTGAGCTTCATAAATCCGGATATGGTGCAGAACGTATCTTTCTCCGCCGGTGGATTCTCATCCAAACTGGGGGATAAAATGTCGTCGGTGCTGGACATTACCTACAAGCAACCGTCTGCTTTCGAGGGTGCTATTTCTGCCGGATTACAGGGAGCTTCGGCATACGTGGGCACGGCCTCTTCGAAGTTCAGCCAGATGCACGGTTTGCGTTACAAGAGTAATTCTTTTCTTTTGGGTTCTCTCGATACCAAAGGCCAGTACGATCCCTCCTTTTTTGATTACCAAACCTATTTGACATATAATTTCAATCCTCACCTTGAGCTGAGCTTTCTTGGAAATATTTCGCAAAACAGCTACCGTTTTACTCCACAAGAGCAGGAAACTTCTTTCGGAACACTCCAAATGCCGCTGCAACTGAAAGTCTATTTTGACGGACAGGAAGAAGATGTTTTCAAAACTCAAACCGGAGCGCTGACACTGACTTATAAGCCGACAAAGAATCTGAAGCTCAGATTTTCGGCCTCTGCTTTTAATACCAACGAAGAAGAAACATATGATATTGCCGGGCAATACTGGCTCTATGAACTGGCCATGACGGGAAAGGGGAAAGGGGAGCCTTCGTCAACGGTTGGCATCGGGTCGTATCTTCAACATGCGCGCAACACACTGGATGCGTCAGTGGTTGGAGAAAGTCATGCCGGAGAGTTTCGGACAGGCAACCATTTGTTGGAGTGGGGGATAGGAGTGCAAAGAGAGTGTATTACCAATAAGATGAAGGAATGGGAGTACCGCGATTCTGCCGGTTATTCGTTGCCGTACACTTCCACGCTGAAAGTATATAACAACCTAACCGCCGATCTGCAACTGGAATCTTTTAGATCAAGCGGATATTTGCAGGATACGTATAAGTTGCGTTCAGATAAAGGATTATGGTCGTTTACCGGCGGTTTTCGGGTAAACAACTGGTCGTACAATCAACAGTTTCTTTTCAGTCCCCGACTTACGGTGGCATTCTTCCCCAGATCGAGTAACCTTTCATTCCGGTTTGCTACCGGTGTCTATTATCAGACCCCATTCTACAAAGAATTGCGCGATACTGCTGTGGTAGGGGGCAATGTGGTTGCCAGTCTTAATAATCAGATCAAAGCGCAGCGATCGCTTCATTTTGTCGTGGGAGCGGACTATCACTTTATCAAGTGGAATCGTCCTTTTAAGTTTACCGCAGAAGCCTACTATAAGCCTGCAACAAACGTGATTCCTTATGTGGTTGACAATGTGAAGATAACTTACTTCGGAGGAAATTGCGCTAAGGCGTATTCGGCAGGATTGGATATGAAATTGTTTGGTGAGTTTGTTCCCGGCTCCGATTCCTGGATTGGCCTCTCGCTTATGCAGTCAAAACAGAATATTAAGAAAGGAACGGATGGCGTCGGCAATCCTGTTTATACGGGTTATATTTCGCGGCCTAATGAACAACGGTATAGCGTAACGATGTTTTTTCAGGATTATCTGCCCAACAATCAGCGCCTGAAAGTGAACCTGAAATTGATTTGGTCCGATGGTTTACCGGTTGCCGCATCGCATAACCCGTATGTGATGGCTTTTCGTACTCCTGACTATCGCAGAGTTGATATTGGCGCATCTTATGCTTTGATTGACAAAACGCACCGGCCACAAACCGGAGTCTTTTCACACCTGAAATCTGTTTGGCTCAATCTGGACGTATTTAACCTTTTGGATATCAGTAATGTAAATTAATACATGTGGTTGTCCGATATCTACAATCGTCAATACGCCATCCCCAACTACCTCACACGCAGGCTACTTAACTTCAGGGTGTCTGCTGAGTTTTAGTTTGGCGTTGAATCTGAAATGTTTATGGCTTGGCGTTCGCCACCTCACTTTTTCACTATGCCACTGGCTGAACACTCATTTTTCGTTACTCATTACTCATTGCTCGTTTCTTTGTCTCCTCATCATCAGTTACTTGTTATTATTAACAAATTCCTTTAGCGTAAAATGCCCGATTTTTGGGAAGATTTGCTATTTTTGTGGTTAAATCTCTTATATTATGTCGCAAAACAGTG
>JAUZOF010000624.1 GCA_030706585.1 Bacteroidota bacterium | reverse complement strand
GCTCTCAGAAATAACATTTCTCCTTTTCTTGCAACCAGTGACGTCTGATCTGCCGAAGTAAGTTTAGCATAATTTTCGAGGAATAGGTTACAACGTCCGATTTCAGGGTAAGCACCTTCAGTATAACCTCCGCTTAAACTACCAATTAAGAAATTGGTAAGTGCAGTCATACGAGTTGAAACTGTAGAAGCAGGATCCCATCCGCTTGGGTTATAACTCCCCATAGCAATACGGTCTGCCAAAGACCAGTCAAATACTTCTACATCCGATCCGATACCAAATACGTAATTCCCCTGATTGTAATCACTTTTAAAGCGCAGAAACTGATAACTCCCTTTACACAAAGACTGAAGGCCTTCAGCCGTTTTGTAATAATCCTGAGTTAATGTTGTAACAGATTTTTCTTCCAAAAAATCTTTACAGGAAAATAATGATGTTATCAACAACGATAACAGAATATATTTTTTCATATTATAAACTTGATTTATTAGGTTAATAATTAGAAGCTAACTCTTACACCTGCAACAAAACTTGTATTAATAATAGTATTGTTGTTGGTACCGCCAGTTGATTCTCCCACACTGTTAGTGCTTGTCCAGCCATTAGTATCATCTGGGTTCAAACCGGCTTTTACCACTTCCCCTCCGAAGATAAATGGATTCATAATCTGTCCGAAAATTTGCATGCTCTTCATATTTAACTTGTTTGCAAATTTTGCAGGAAGTTTATAACCCAATGATATATTACGAACAATCACATAAGACCCGTCGTTCACATACGATGCCTGAGTTAAAGAAGAGTTCACTGTGGCAGCACTTGCTGTGCTTGGCTGCGGATATTTACCCGATGGATTTGATGGCGACCAGAAATCGCTGGCTTTTACGTGACGTCCATATCCTACATAGTTCGTTCCGTTTATCCCGGCAGGAAGTAACGAAGAGAAGTATTTTTGTCCTAAACGGGAATACAGGAAGAAACTGAATTCCCAGTTCTTATACGTAAAGGTATTGGTCAAACCTAATACCACTTTCGGATCCGTACTACCTACAATAGATTTGTCGGCATCGGTCAGTTTATAATCCGGTGTACCTAATTCCTGCGGTTTGTATTGACCTACTGCAAATGTATAACCATTCGCTTTCCACTTCGCAATTTCAGCAAGATCTTCTGCTGTGTTTTGCCAGATACCGGCAATGTGGTAAGTTCTGAACACATTCAAAGGTTGTCCGATATACCAGTTGTTCCCTGCCATATCCTGTTTCCCGTTCACCAATTCTACGATCTGATTTTTATTAGATGAAACCGAAAGGTCTGTTGACCAGGAAAAATCTTTATTTACAATATTCTTGCTTGAAATCGTGAATTCCAACCCTTTATTTCTCATTTTACCGATATTGTCCATAATTTGGGCATAACCTGTAATTGGGACAATCGAACGATACATAAGAATATCACGGGTGTTCGATAAGTAAAACTCAAGCGTACCGGTTAACCGTTGGTTCAGGAAAGCAAAATCTAAACCAAGGTTGTACTGAGAAGTATGTTCCCATCCGAGAGAAGGATTCGGCATATTATATGGAATCATACCATAAGCGGCAGTGTTACCCCATGTGTAAGCGTACTGAGCCAGCGGACCTGCTGAAGAATATGCTCCTACAGCAGAGTTTCCTGATGTACCCATACCAAAACGTAGTTTCAGTTCATCCATCCATTTAAAGGACTTCATAAAAGACTCTTCATGCAATTTCCACGCAACAGAAGCTGATGGGAAAAGATCCCATTTATGACCGTCGGCAAGCTGCGAAGCACCATCAGAACGTAAAGACGCATTCAAAAGATAACGGCTCTTAAAGGCATAATTAAAACGAGCCATATACGAAATCATTGAAGTTTCGCTGAAACTGGTTCCATAACTATCTGGTTTCCCATTTGAGTTAGCTGCTAGGTTGTACCATTTACAAGCATCGTAGAAAATGCTCGAAGCGCTCATGTTTGAGCCTACATTTCTTGCATACTGACCAGATTGCATTAAAGTCAATCCCAAGTCATGTTTACCGAATGTTTTATTCGCATACAAAAGGTTTTCTATAAGATACTGATAAACTTCGGAAGTAGAATAAGATGCAACGGCAGTCGTTGGCAAACCACTTTTCAGCCTGGTGGTTGAACCCGATCCCTGCCATGAACCTGAATTGGATGTTCTATAACCAGCTCCAAAGTTCATGTGGTATTTAAGCCATGGTGTAAATTTAATATCGGCAAATGTGTTTGCCTGAATAGTTAACTTTCTTGTCAAATCATCCGTGGTAGAGAGGTTAATAAGTGGGTTCCATGTTGGAGCTGCTTGGTTGTTTCCCGGATATAAGATTAAGTTTCCATTGTCATCATAAGGTTTAGCCATTACATATTGACTCAACGCCAATCCGTAAGCATCATTTGCTCCGGTAGCACTACCCGTACGGTAAGAAGTCCCATATTTTTGTTCACTCAGCGATGTGTTTAAGTTTACCCCTACAGTTAACCATTTGAGAGGTGATGTCTCTCCATTCATTCTGACAGAATAGCGTTTGTATCCCTGATTTTCCTGTGTTCCTTTGTTGTTATAATATCCTAATGACATATACAATTTCGAAACATCATTTCCTGATGAAAGAGCAACCTGGTGATTCTGAGTAATTCCGGTTCTTGTAAGGTATTT
>JAUZOF010000623.1 GCA_030706585.1 Bacteroidota bacterium | reverse complement strand
GCAAGTTTAAGCCCTCTTGCTTTTGCTCCTTCAATCAGCATTTTAATCGTTGCATTATTATCCCAGGCATAAACCCCTTCCTGAGGTTCTAAATCGGCCCATCCAGTACGGATATACAAAATACTGGCGTAATCGGAAGCCTTGACAGTTGTCCCCAATTCGGGTACAGAAACCTTGTCGAGTTGGGTCCAGAAATCACTGGCTACACCTGCGCTGCCGTAAATAGCCCAGCCTGCCATAGGGTTTCGCACTAGCTTTTGGGTCTCAGGCAGTACATTTACAATAAAGTTTCCCTGAATATTTGCATCTGCGGATGATGTTGTTAGTCCGGAGATACTATTTGTGAATAAAAACAATATTAAGCCGGTAACCGGTCGTTTCATACAAGACAAGCGAAATCGTTTATTTTTTTTCATCCTTTTTACTTACTGATATTTAGTCACAAAGGCCTAAGTCAGACAGCATGTTTATCAGATAAAAGGAATTAGTGATCGAAACATGAGCTGGCATTAGGCCGATGTGACACGAAGTTTTTTAGTCAGGTCTCCTTGATAATTTTTATGTTCCCAATGATTCTTTTCTGCGAATAGATACGAACGCAATACATTCCGGACGGAAGGTTATGAAGTAAAATACAGTCGTTTACAATATTCCCGGAGATAGCCAGGATGCCGTTCAGGTCATAAATCTCAGCCCTGTCGGCCCTATCCGACCCGGAGCTTTTTATAAACAAAGCTTCTTTTACCGGATTAGGATACACTTCCACATGATTAACAGTCACCACTTTAACCGGGGTAGACAATTTCACCAGTACATTCACAATGGTAAAATCAATATCTTTTCCGTCGTCAACCGTGAGTTTAAAGAAATAGGAGCCATCTTTTAATCCCGAGACCGAAGCTTTTGCATTTTGAGGATTGAGGATATTGACAAAAGCCGGTCCCGTCAGCTCTTCCCATTTGTAAATAAGCGCATCTCCGTCTGCATCTGAGCTGGCTGTGCCGTCAAGATCCGCAGATCCATTCGCAGAAGTGAGTACAGCTGGAGCAGTCGCTTTTGGAAGCTGATTGACACCGGTGGCATAACTGCCATACAGATTAAATGAATAAAAAGAGGATCCGTATGACGTTTGCCTTTCCACACAGTTTACCTTCAAATAGCGACCGGAAAGCCCGTTGGTGTTAGACATCGAAGAGGTACCTCCCGCAAATGCTGTATTTGCACCATAGGTATTCCACACCTTACCGTCAGCAGAAATCTGTATATTAAAATTTTTAGCGTAAGCGCTTTGCCACACAATAGCTATTTGAGAAGGCGTGACCTGATGTTGTAAATCTACCTGCCACCATTGATTGTTGCTGAAAGCCGACGACCAACGCGTACTGCCGTCACCGTCAACAGCCGCCTTGGGATATGTGGAGATTGCCTCCGACCCCGATGCCGTAGCCGGTTTATAAAGAGCCAGATCGGTAGCCGAATCCACATTTTTGACCAATACGGTACACTCCTTTGAGTCGGTATCCGAGCCGTTGGAAACAGTCAGGCGAAAAACGTAGGTTCCTGCTACAGTGAAGCTAACGGTGGTCATAGACAACCCCGGGCCGGCAATAGCAGCCTGCGACGGGCCCGAAACCTGTTTCCACTGGTAAGTCAACGGCGTGGATACGGAATTAACGGATTGTGTGCCGTCGAGGTATGTTTTGGCATAAGGCAAACAAAGTGTAGTGGCATCTGTGATAATTTTAGCGCTGGGCATGGATCTCACTGCAGTACCTATGACCTCTATTTCATACAGTGAAAATCCATATTTGGATGAATTAATCGTTGTTCTTTCAAGACAATGAATGCGAATGTAGCGCGTCTGGAATTTATCAAAAGTGTAGGATTCTACCCCTCCTGCTCCTGCGGTGATGTTCTTTAACGTTGTCCAGTCTTGCCCGTCCAATGATTTTTCAATGACATATTTCTTTGCAAACGAGGCTTCCCAGTAGAGGTTTATCTTCTCTACTTCACCGATAGCTTCCAGATCCACCATTGCCCACTCATCATCTGTTCGCTTCGAATCCCATCGGGTAGATAAATCGCCGTCGACCAACTGGCTGCAGTAATACTTTCCGTTGACAGAAGAGGTCGTTACATTTTTCAGGTAAGCAAGATTAGTCACTTCGGAGTTGACTCCCGGATCGAATATTTCGAAATCCCGGGTAAAGACATTATTCGAAATATCCCATTCAGTATCGGGTGAATCGAATGACACCCGCCCTGACACTGTCGTTTTTCCCACATTATCACAGTTCCATTCCTGATCCGAAGCGATAAGCTGCACCTGACCGGGCGCAATGGTCACCATGCTCTGTGTGGTTTTGGCCACCTCCTTGCCCGAGACATCAAACGAGATATTACAGGGAATCTGCGTCACGGCATTGCCCTGATTCTTGACCAATGCATAGAAACTGACCGGCTGGCCTTGGATCGGATAGCGGGGCATGGTATAGAGTTGCGTGATCCGCAGATCCGGCTTTTGCACCCCATTGGCAAACACGACAGACTGCGCCAGGGGCAAATTGTCCGATGCCCCTCCTACCCTGAACATGTAGCTTCCCGGCTGAACTTCATAAGCCTTTGAGGTTTCGTCCCAATGATAAAAATCATCGGCTGAGAAGTTAAAGGTAACAGACCTGGTCTCTCCCGGAGCCAGGGCTAT
>JAUZOF010000622.1 GCA_030706585.1 Bacteroidota bacterium | reverse complement strand
AGCCTCGTCGCTGATGACTACTATATTGTGTCGTTGGCTCAGTTGCGGGTGTCTGGTTTCTCCGGCATAGAGGGAGAATTTTTGTATGGTGGTAAAGACGATGCCTCCCGATTGTCGCGATTCCAGGATATCGCGCAGTGCCTCGCGACTATCCGCCTGCACCGGCGTTTGCTTCAACAGATCGGCTGCCTGGGAGAAGGTGGTAAACAGCTGTCCGTCGAGATCGGAACGGTCAGTCACCACTACGATGGTCGGATTTTGCATTTCGGGTTGCTGAAGGAGTTTTCCGGCATAGCATACCATCGAGATACTTTTCCCGGAACCCTGTGTATGCCAGATCACACCAGCTTTTTTACACCCCGGAACCACCTCTTTGCCGTAGGTTGCTCTCGGATGCGCTGCTATATTTTGTTCAGGCACATTGGCCGCTATGACAGTGGCTTTAACCGCTTCACGTACAGCATGAAACTGGTGATAAGCAGCAATCTTCTTGATCAGGTTATCTCCATCCTGCTCATAAAGCACAAAGTGACGGATATAATCCAGAAACAGTTCCGGTTGGAAGAAACCTTTCACCACTTTCTCCAGCTCAAATTCCACCAACGGGCGATCGTTTTCGTTGCTGATGGTACGCCACGGCAGGAAACGTTCCTGATTGGCCGTAAGCGACCCGATTCGCGCGGTAATCCCATCGGACACCACCAGGGCTTCGTTACACAGGAACAAATCCTCAATGTCTTCCTTGTACGCCTGTAACTGGTTGTAAGCATCCCATACATCAGTATCCTCATCGGCAGGATTTTTCAGCTCCAATACCGCTAAGGGCAGTCCATTGACAAAAACCACAATATCCGGACGGCGTGTATGTTTAGCGCCGGCTATACTAAACTGGTTGACTACCAGAAAACGGTTGTTGGTTGGAGTCCTGAAATCAATCGGAAAAACTAGCTCCTGCTCCTTATGACCATTTCTATCCACTTCCACCTGTATGCCATCGATCAGCAATTGGTGTACCGCCTTATTACGCACCACGCCGAAGCCACTCTGCGCATTCTTCAACTCCCGAAACGCCTCTTCGAGCTTATCGGCCGGTATGCCCGGATTCATCGCCTGCCACGACTCCAGGCATTCCCGCATCAGTAAAACTTCCCGATAGTCATTACGGTAAGGATTAATGCTCTCAGGAGCGATGTCTGCTCCATTGAGGTAATAATACCCAGTATCTTGAAACCACGAGAGTGTGATTTGTTCAAGTTGGTTTTCTGTTATCATTAATACTCAGTTTTGAGTGATCGCAGTTATTTTCTTCAATTTGACACTATATCCAAAGCCTTCCAAACGTCTTTTGGCATTTTTAAGACTAACCTTACTAAAAAATGGGATATGCGGTCTGTCTTCATCAACACTACTAATTATCCCGTAGATTATCTCATATTTGCTTATATCTGGTTTTGCTTCTGGTCTAGTTAATTTCCACTGTTTTATCAGCTTTTTATTCAGGTTCTTCCTGAATTCCGGATCAGTCACAAACAATTCACCAGAAACAATTCCCTGAAAAAACAAATGACTTAAGACACTTGAACCTCCATATTTTTTTAAATGTAATATCTGGCAATCAGACGACAACAAGTCACAAAATTCAATTTTACTATGCCCTCCACCATATGATATATTATTAGCGTCAAGACATAGAAACGAATCATCATTATCTTTTACATGTTTATTGTATTCCCCTTCACTTTTATGATTATAATCTGGCAATACAATATCCGAAAGCGGAATAGATTCGTAATATTCATTGACTTTGCTCACAAAATCATTATTTATCTGATACCATTTTCCATTGTTGATAACAAAGAGCTTATTCTCATCGTGAATTTCACCATAAATACATTTATGGACAGACCAGCGATTTAATTCACCATCTGTTGATGCCGAATAAACTCTGACATATTTATTCTTTATCTGAGCGATATCTGTCCATACCTCTGCCTTCCTATCTTCTAAAAAACGTTCAAGAGAAATATCATCGCTAAAATCCTCTTGTCGCACCAGATATTTAAAGCCTTTTACGTCTGACCAGTCAAGCATTTCCGGCGCAGCCATCCATATATTATTCAATTCTCTGTTATTTAATCTCTGTAATAACAAATCATCCAGTCGTTTAATTAAAGTAGGCTTTTTAATCTCTTCTATTTGATCTATCCAGCCAAATTCTTCCTGATAATCTTTTTTCTGATACTGCTCGTAGCATTTTGCCAGAAACTCAAGGATGTTAGAAATATCTCTTTCCACCGTAAGACAAAATGAATCAGCCCCGCTGACTATTGTTCCAAATCCGCTCAATTTGGCTTTTCCTGTAACAGCTCGAACCAAATCTTGCTCAATATCTATTCCGAATTCAGATATTTCACTGTCTTTACTCATTTGCTCTCTGCTAAGCTTGGAAAGGGCAGCAATATTATTTTTTTCAATAGTTCGAATACATTTTGTAGTAATCGTATTTAATGCCGTGATCAAACCAAAACGCTCTTCAATCGCATCCTTATTTATCATATACCTCCCCATCCCAAATGAGAGGACAAATCGAATATCCTTTCCATCCACATTAATTTTTGACAGAAGGACAGCTTTTGCCGAGGATGTCTTCAACGTTTCAATTTCTGAAAGGTTATCCAAAAAGAAATCACCAACCCATCCGGGTTTT
>JAUZOF010000621.1 GCA_030706585.1 Bacteroidota bacterium | reverse complement strand
CGGTAGTACCGGTTGTGCTGAAGTAAACACCGTTACCTCGGGCTTCTCCCCAGAGCATCAGATATTCCTGAGCCGCGCGGAGTTTCACATATCCGGCACCCAGTACGGCCTCCACATCTTCTTTCGTTTTCCAGTATTGCGAGGTGCTCTGGTTGTTCTCGGGGAGAACGGTCAGGTAGTCCTGGCATGAAGTCGCCGTAAATGCAAGCATCAATAGCGAGACGATATAATGATTGAATTTCATATTTGTAACGTATTAGAGATTAAGATTCAAGCCGAAAGCAAAACGCATTGGTTTTGGGGTTGAGGCATTGTCAATGTACATTGGATACAGTCCGTTTACAAATTTCAGGCTGATTTCAGGGTCCTGGCCTTTGTAGTTAGTGAATGTCAGCAAGTCATAACCGGTAGCATAGACCTGAAGTCTTCTGACGTGCATTCTATCCGAGATTTTTTTCGGAAGGTCATATTTCAGCGTCAGGGTTTTCAGACGGAGGAATGAAGCATCTTCAAGGAAACGGTCTGAGCCCAGATCGTTGTAGCCGCGTCCATACAATGCACGGGGAATTTCGGTGTTGTCCCCTTCGTGACGCCAGCGGCGAAGTACTGCGGTACTTTGGTTGTCGGTTCCGTACATGTATTCGTTATTCATACGCACCTGGTTGATCACTTTTTGTCCGGCACGACCGTGGAAGGAGGCAACCAATCCAACGTTTTTGTACAAAAGATTAAGCCCGAAACCTCCGATAACCAGTGGGTTAGAATTGCCTATGTACACGATGTCGTATTTGTTGATTACCCCATCGTTGTTCATATCTGCATATTTGGCATCACCCGGGTAAACTTTTACGGTACCATTTTTCATCACCACCGGCTTACCGTTGATGTCATTGATGGTATTGCCTTTGGAATCTTTGGCGTAAGTCTCGGTTACGTTTTGATAAACACCCTGATACTTGTACCCGTAGAATGAACCGAGAGGCTCACCTTCTGTCAGTTTGTAGGCGTAGGTTTTGTTATCGAAGGTGTAGTTTAGCGCCTGTTTGTTTTCGGGTAATTCTACAATTTCGTTTTTATTTCGGGAAATGTTGAAGTTGAAATTCAGCTTCCAGTTTTTAGTTTTCAGCACCTGCATATCGGCAGAAAACTCCCAACCTTTATTGTCCATTTTACCGGAGTTGTAGTATTTCACGGTAGTATAACCGGTTGAAGTCGGCACATCAACATCACTTTGCAACATATTGGTGGTAAGTTTGTCGTACAGGTCTAAGGTCAGATTCAGACGATTGTCAAACAATCCCACATCAACACCCAGGTTTGATTGCGATATGGTTTCAAATGTGATGTTATCCAGTTGGATTTTCACCGGCTGGATAGCAGCCATTTCACCATACCCATTGGCGATAGCGCTCAATGAACCTACGTAAGGAGCTGAACCGGATGGAGAGTTGCTACTCTGTCCCCAGTTGACACGCAATTTACCCATGGTGATAAATTTGTATTTTCTCATGAACTCTTCGTCATTGAAAATCCACGCCACACCGACATTCGGGAATGCTCCCCAGCGGCTGTTCACAGGCAAACTTGAGCTGGCTTCGATACCCACACCACCGTTCACGACATAGCGGTCCATCAATGTGTATTGGGCATTCAGCAGTCCCCCCATACTTCTGTAGAGTACGTGTCCTGAACCCGGACCCAGGTTTTTCGAGTTACTTCCCGAGATAAGGTCGGTAATCCCCGAACTTGAGCTTCCGGTAGTGCTGCCTGAGAATGATGATGTACTTTGGCTTTCGGTATTCCATTTGGCACTCAACAGCACTTTGTGTTTCTCGGCAAATGTCTTGTTGAAAAGTAACCGGTTTTCAGTAGTCAGATACATTACGTCAGAGCCACCTTCTGAGCTGACACCGACATACGGACTGATATAAGACTGGCCGGTTACTGATTGTGGCAAATATTTCTCAGTCGTATTCATATTGGACTGAAAACCCATGATGCCGAAATAATCCAGGCCGTTGAAGAATTTGTAATGCAGGTTGAAAATCATCAGACTTGTTACCGATGTGGTCTGGTTTTTAGCCTCGTTAGCCACGGCGACCGGGTTAAAAATTCCGTTGGTTGAATATGAACCCTGAAGATAGCTGTATGGTGTAAAGTATTCTTTCGTAGGTAACCCGTCAGCGCCGATGATGTAGGGGCTCATGTTTGGCATTTTAGTGAACGCCTGGCTACGAAGGTTACTAAAGTAGGAGGCATCTCTTTTACCCCGGGTAAAGCTGTAGTCGACACCGATATCCAGTTTGTCGGAAAATTTATAGCGCATGTTGAATTTACCGCTGAAGCGCTGGTATTTTGTACCCACGGTGGTTCCGTCATTCATCAGATGGCCTAATGATAAACGGTAATCGGCCTTATCACCTCCACCGGAAAGCGAAACGTTGTTATCCCACGACAAACCGTTTTGCGTGATTTGATCCAGCCAGTTTATATCCTGGTTGTACTCTTTGAAGTAAGCCCAGGTGGGGTCATAACCGATTTCCTTGGTATTGTAAAGCAGGTTCATGTAGGTCGATGCTTCACTTGTTCCCTGGCCTGCATCATTAATGGAATTCCAGAGCGCATCCTGCATCATCGAAACATACTGTTTGGCATTTAGCATCGGGATAGAGTTGCGTTCATGGGTTGTCTCATATTTAGATGAATAGGAAAAAGCCATTCTACCCT
>JAUZOF010000620.1 GCA_030706585.1 Bacteroidota bacterium | reverse complement strand
TTTCAGCCGAAGGGACGATAAGAAACATCGAAACCCTTCGGTTGATTATCAAAAAACGAGGCACAAGCTTCGAAAGGCGAGGAAACTCTGTCGAAACAAGAGACAAGACTGTCGAAACGAGAGGCATGACAGTTGAAAAGCGAGGAAACTTCTTCAAAACGAGATGCAGGACTACCGAAAGACGAGGCTAGACCGTCGAAGAGAGAGGCTAGAGTTTCGAAAGGCGTGAGTAGGGCTTCAAAAAGAAGAAATTGGTATTCGAAAAACGAAACAATGATTTCGAAATGTGATTAGTATTAAATAACGAGCTAAAACAAATGAAAGGCATTGTATTAGCCGGAGGATCCGGTACACGATTATATCCTATCACAAAAGGAGTCAGCAAGCAGCTACTCCCAGTGTATGACAAACCGATGATTTATTATCCGTTATCGGTTCTAATGCTCGCCGGAATCCGTGAAATTCTGATTATTTCAACGCCACAAGACTTGCCCGGATTTCGTCGTCTATTGGGCGATGGTTCGGATTATGGCGTAACCTTTGAATATGCCGAACAACCGTCACCTGATGGACTGGCGCAAGCATTTATCATCGGAGAAAAATTCATTGGTAATGACTCTGCCTGCTTAGTGTTAGGCGATAATATCTTTTACGGACAAAGTTTTGGCAAGATGTTAGCTGAGGCCGTCGCAAATGCTGATCAAAATAAAGCCACCGTTTTTGGATACTATGTTAATGATCCCGAACGATACGGTGTGGCTGAATTTGACAAGGATGGGAATGTTATCTCCATTGAGGAAAAACCCTCGCAACCCAAATCGAATTATGCCGTCGTTGGTTTGTATTTTTATCCGAACAAAGTGGTTGAGGTTGCCCAACAGATTAAGCCATCGGCACGGGGAGAACTGGAGATAACAACCGTCAATCAGGATTTTTTGAAAGAACAAAACCTGAAAGTACAACTACTGGGACGGGGCTTTGCTTGGTTAGATACCGGCACACACGACTCTTTAGCCGAAGCGTCCACCTTTGTGGAAGTGATTGAAAAACGCCAGGGACTTAAAATTGCCTGCTTAGAAGAGATTGCATTTTGTAAGGGTTGGATAAATGCCAACAAATTAATTGAACTGGCAGAACCTATGAAGAAAAATCAGTATGGACAATATTTGTTGCAATTGGCAAATAGAGACTAAAGGCAATCCTAAAAACATGAATTACAAAAAAAATATACTTATCACCGGCGGCGCCGGATTCATCGGATCGCATGTAGTACGGTTATTTGTCAATAAATATCCCGAGTATCATATCATCAATCTGGATAAACTGACTTATGCCGGTAATTTGGAGAATTTAAAAGATATTGAGAACCAACCGAATTATACCTTTGTCAAAGCCGATATTTGTGATTTTGATACGATAATGAGTATGTTCAGGCAATACAATATCGACGGCGTTATTCATTTGGCAGCAGAGAGTCATGTGGATCGCAGCATCAAAGATCCGTTTACGTTTGCACAAACCAATGTAATGGGCACTCTTTCCTTACTGCAAGCTGCCAAGCTAAGTTGGGAGAACGATTTCAGCAACAAACTATTTTACAACATCTCCACCGACGAGGTGTATGGAGCTCTGCTAATGGACGATTCATTCTTTGTTGAAACGACCAAATATGATCCCCACTCGCCCTACTCAGCCAGCAAAGCAAGCAGCGACCACTTTATACGTGCATTTCATGACACTTACGGTATGCCAACCATTGTTACCAATTGTAGTAATAACTACGGACCATACCAGTTCCCGGAAAAACTGATTCCTTTGTTTATCAATAATATTGTAAACAACAAGCCACTACCGGTTTATGGTAAAGGAGAGAATGTACGCGACTGGCTTTACGTAGAAGATCATGCCCGCGCTATCGATTTGATCTTCCATAAAGGAAAAGCGGGTGAAACTTATAATATCGGAGGCTTCAACGAGTGGAAAAACATAGACCTGATCAAAGTAATTATTAAAACGGTAGATAAGCTACTCAACCGCCCCGAAGGGACGTCTGAAAAACTGATTACCTATGTTACCGACCGTGCGGGACACGATCTACGTTATGCTATTGATTCTTCTAAACTAAAAGAAGAATTGGGATGGGAACCCAGCCTGCAATTTGAAGAAGGAATTGAAAAGACTGTAAAATGGCATCTGGAAAATCAGGAATGGATGGAGAATATTATCTCTGGCAATTATATTTTTAATTGAATCTCTTATATTTATAGAATACGTAAAAAAGAAGCACAACTAATATTAAGTGACATCTTACCTCAGTAGATATGATATTTTGATAAACAACTGGAATAAGAACTTAATCATACAACTAATTAGCCACCATAATAATGCATTTAGATTACTTAGAATGGGACTCTGCTTTCTTTAATAAAAATATTGGACGATTAATCGTTCACCCCAATGACACCCAAAATAAAATCACTCAGACTCTTGAATTTAGCAAAAACAAGTACGATCTATTATATGTTTTTTGTCCAGAAAACTACTTCTTAACAGAAAAGGATGGATTAAAACTAGTTGATAGAAAAGTGGTTTTTGCGGAAGACCTATTGGGCAAGGACTATGAACCAGATTCTAACATTCAGCCATACATCGACGCACCTAATTCTCATGAAGACTTAACTGCTTTGGCACATATATCTGCAAAATATTCACGTTTTAAAACTGATTCT
>JAUZOF010000062.1 GCA_030706585.1 Bacteroidota bacterium | reverse complement strand
CGGCAAATACCGAAGTCTGTTACTCCAAAAAATACTCCCTGATTTTTTTAAAACAAATTTGTTACAATCCAACTCATAAAATAGTCTTATGAGCTGTTGGGATTTCTTGCCGATAATACTTCTGTAGAGTAAAAAAATTTGTACAGTAACAATTTTAGGGGGTAGTTTTTTTAATTCAGCTACTGCAATTTTATCTCTGTTGTCAATATACTGAAGGATGTATTTTTGAACTTCATCGGTATAATTCTGACGTCTTCGAGCGCGAACCTTAGAGAACAATCGCATATTTATGACAGTCAAAAAAAGTAGTACAATACTCATACTACTCAAAATAGCCATGACAATTATGTATGGAAATAAAAATCTAAATATCGAGCCGCTTTCTTCCCTTAAATCAGCAGATTGAGAAATAAAGCTCTTACAAAGAGAATGAATAGGTGTCAGAAAACCTATACCGGACGATTGGATAGGGGAAACAAGCCATTCATCAATCCGAATAACAAGAATAAAGAAAAGAATAAAAGCCAGAAAAAACGAAGATGCCATCATTCGCCTGTGAGTAATCATAGTTCTATTTACTTTCTGTTAATAATGGTTTTGATTCTCCAGATTAGGCGGTCAGGATCAACCGGTTTGTAAACGAAATCTTTTACCCCCAAACGAAATACCTGATCAATGACTTTCTCAGAGCGAATATCAGCATAAACCAGGATCGCGATATTCTGTTTTATCTCTCTGACCTTTGATATAAGTTCAAGACTATTCAGGCGAGGCACAAACAAATCTGTCACCAACACATCTGGCATCTTTGTTCTGATCAAGTCCATGCACTGATAACCATCTGTTGTTACTGAAACATCATATCCATACTTGTCTAATTCCTGCTTAAGCATTTTCACGAAAATCAATTCTTCGTCACACACTACTATTTTTATCATCTATCTCTCTAAATTAAAGGGGAAGCTTCTCTATTATTTTATACCCTTGTCGGTAAGGCTTAAAACGTGATCCCCAAAAATTACTCAAAAAAAAATAACCCTTATAAAAGCCATATTCTCGTTTTTAGGAATAAATCCATTGAGAATACTTGGAAAAAACAAAAATAAATATTTAGTTTGAGCCTGAGAAACCAATCCCTCCGTATCATGGTTAATATATCACAAATTCGGTCGTTCGCATAGCATAATAACCCGCAAAAAAAATACCTCATGAAAAAAATAACATTTGATACAATTTCTGATGTTCTCCGCTTCGCCATTAGTGAAGAACAGAACGCAATAAGATATTATACACAGCAAGCGCAATCAACAACCAACTATGAGAAGAGGACTCTGTGGGAGCAACTTGCCACAGATGAAATAAGACATAAAGCAATCCTGTCAAATGTCCGTGAGCAAGAACTTTTGGGTGATAAGGAAATTAATCTGATAATAGATTTAGATCAAACTGAGATTTACCATTCTGAAGAGGTGTCAGATTTGAATGAGGTTATTTACGAAGCAATCAAAGCAGAAGAACAGGCCTGCAAAATGTATCTTGATCTTGCGAATATAACTGACAATGATCATATAAAAGGAGTGCTTATAACTATTGCTTCTGAAGAAAAGGCCCATAGAGATAGCTTAATAAATGATCTGAACATCCAGAAATAAAAAGATCCGACATTTCTATAATAAGAATGCCGGATCTTGATATTATCCATAGACGAGCTTACTCTTGTTCTTTTTTACGCCCTAAGAATATATAACCTAAGACTCCCAGAAGCAGAATAGCCATTGCGGCATATGCTACGGTTTCAGTCAGGGTGATGGTTTTAGGGATGAATGTGAATACAATCTCGTGGTCACCACCGGACAATTGCAGAGCACGGAGGATGTAGTTTACACGTCCGATTTCCACCTCTTTGCCATCAACGGTAGCTTTCCATCCCGGATAGTAAACTTCACTGAATACTGCTACACCCGGAGTTGCCGAATGAGACTTATATACAAGTTTATTTGGCTCATAAGAGGTCAGCTTTACTGTGGAAGTCGAGTCATGAGCCGCTGTGTTTTTAGGCAGAACATTCTCAAAACGTTTATCCACAACAGCTGTTTTAGCAGGGTTGAAGTTGTTAAGGGCATCAATCTCTTCATCGGCATTGTTCACCCACTTCAATTCACTGACAAACCACGCATTACCCAAAGCACCCGGGTTAGGCACCGCCATTTGTCCTTGCTGAGTTCCCAAAATAAAATATTTGGTGTTCAACATATTCAACACCGGAATACTGTCCTTTTTATCAGCGAAATCCTGGAATGTTTTGTAATGCTGCATACGCATAAACTCAGGTGTCAAATGGAAATCAATGATATCCTGATAACGACGTAGCTTAGCCGCGTGATAACCACCCACCGATTTGTGGTAATATGAAGTCGTTGCATCGTTGAATGGATCAACGGTCATATTGAACACACGGAAATTCGGATCTTTATCCTGAAGGATTTGCTCATCAGCAGCTGTTTTCGGGAACGGATTGCTGATTTCACGTGGATACATGAATTTATCGCTGTTCAGATAGCGTTTGTTTACACCGCCCATATCAATGAGGCAAAGCAGAGCGATAAGCCCCACCATAAGACCACTCTTGATTTTATCTTTCGCAAACAGGAACATGATTACCGCTCCCACCAATACGACAATAAGACTACGCCATGCATCTGCGGTGAAGATGGCTTCACGAACAGATTTCAGATTTTCCACTACGGGAGCCAATTGCGGATTCATATTCACCTGAGGTAAAATGCTTTCCACCTCTTGCTGACTCAGGAAATCGAAGAATACAGTCGGCATCAAGGCAAAAATCAATGAAATACCAGCTGTCAGTCCCAGCGAAGTATAAGTCGCTTTCTTATTTTCAAGAAGGATAGAAGGTTTCTCGATAATCTTTTTCAGTGCCAATACAGCCATTAACGGTATCGTAAATTCAGCGATAACCAGAATAGACGATACGGCACGGAACTTATTGTACATCGGCATGTAGTCGAGGAAGATATTGGTAAACCACATCATGTTTTTTCCCCAGGAAAGGAAAATAGAGAGAGCAGTTACCACAAAAAGAGGCCATGCAAGTGTACCTTCTACTACAAAAAGCCCGAAGATAAACAAAGCCAACACAAACGCACCAACATACACCGGACCGGAAGTAAACGGCTGGTCGCCCCAGTATTGGTTTTGTTGGGAAAGCATTTCAGCATATTGTGAATTAAGCTTATCCTTAGCAATTTCATTTTGACCAAGAGCACCTGTAGCTCCACCTTTTACATTCGGAATAAGCAATGACCAGGTCTCACCTTTGCCATAACTCCATTGTACGATATAATCACGCTCCAATCCCGATGCTGTCTGATTAGCTGTTGTTGCATTCTGGTCAGCGGGATTTGCAGGATTCTGAGCTTGAGCCTGAGCAGCTTTAGGAACCGAGTGTGTCAGTTCTGCTTTTCCACGGATCGTCTGCTTACTGTACTCATAGGTATGATACAAGTTGGAAAGGTTGATACAAACACCGATAACTGCAGCAATGAGCAACGTAACGGTAGCTTTGAAGAAACGGGGCAACTCTTTTTGGCGAATGGCTTCCACAAAGAATGAAATCACCAATGCTGCGATAACAAACATAAAGTAGTAAGACATCTGTACGTGGTTTGACAATACCTGCAAAGCCACAAAAAGCGCTGAAATTACACCGCCCAGCCAGTAACGTCCACGATAAGCCAGTATCACACCACCGATTACCGGAGGGACATAAGCCAATGTAGCGAATTTCCAGATGTGTCCGGCTTCAATGATTATGAAAAAATAAGAGGAGAAAGTCCAGGCTATAGCTCCTAATACAGATAAATCAGTACGCACACGTAACGATTTCAGTAAAATAAAAAAGCCGATCAGCATAAGGAAAATCAGGCTCGCCGGTGATGGAAGGTAAAGCATCAGCAACTGAGTAACGTTGCGGAAAAGATTTGCCGAGCCAAAGTTGGGAGACATCTGGTAAGTAGGCATACCGCTGAATACGGTACCGGTCCAACGGGTTACTTCGCCGCTCTTGGCAAAATACTCACCTATCTCATGACCGTTGGCTAGCCCCTGGCGGGTATCTCCCTGGAACAAAACCTTACCATCGATAATATCGGAGCCGAAATAGCCGATCGATATCACCATAAAAACCACAATAGCCGCCAGATAGGGCCATAGTTTTTTGAAATCAATCTTCTTCATGGAAATAATTATAATTTGAGAATTTGAAAATTTGAAGATTAGCAAATTACACTACCGTGAAAACAAGAAAGAGACACAAAGCGGGTAAAGCATCATTTTATTTAATGCAAAACCATCTTTGTGTCTCTTTGCTTTCAATTTCTACCTGAAATTAATAACGGTAATGTTCGGGTTTGTACGGACCATCTGCCGAAATGCCCAGGTATGCTGCCTGTTTTTCGGTCAGTGTAGTCAGTTTCACACCGATTTTTTCCAGGTGCAGTCGAGCCACCTCTTCATCCAGCTTCTTCGGCAACACGTAAACACCTGTTGCATAGTTGTTGGTGAAAAGTTCAATCTGAGCCAAAGTCTGGTTGGTAAACGAGTTACTCATCACAAACGATGGATGGCCGGTTGCACATCCGAGGTTCACTAAGCGTCCGTCTGCCAACAGGATAATAGAGTGACCTTCGGGGAAGAAATATTGATCAACCTGAGGTTTGATGTTGCGGGCTTTGATTCCCGGATATTGTTTCAGTTTTTCAACCTGAATTTCGTTATCGAAATGGCCGATGTTACAAACGATAGCGTTGTCTTTCATCTTAGCCATGTGGTCGATGGTAATGATGTCGCAGTTTCCGGTAGTAGTCACATAGATATCACCTTCCGCCAGCGCCTCTTCTACGGTAGTTACGCGATAACCTTCCATCGCAGCCTGCAATGCACAGATCGGGTCGATTTCTGTAACGATTACGCGGGCACCGTAAGAACGCATCGAGTTCGCACATCCTTTACCCACATCACCGTATCCGCATACAACCACCACTTTACCTGCCAGCATGATGTCGGTAGCACGTTTGATACCGTCAGCCAACGATTCGCGGCAACCGTACAGGTTATCAAATTTTGATTTGGTTACAGAGTCATTCACGTTGAATGCAGGGAACAACAGTTTGCCTTCCTGCATCATCTGATACAAGCGGTGAACTCCGGTGGTAGTCTCTTCAGATACACCACGGATTTCCGGCAACATAGTTGACCAGATAGTATTATTTTCTTTGAGAACGTTTTTGAGGATTTTGTAAAGTTCCGCTTCGTCTTCACCGCCGGCTACTTTGTCCAGTACGGCAGGATTTTTCTCCGCTTCATAACCCACGTGAATCATCATGGTTGCATCGCCTCCATCGTCTACGATCACGTTAGGTCCTTTTCCACCCGGGAAACGCAATGCCTGAAGGGTACACCACCAGTATTCTTCCAGTGTTTCACCTTTCCATGCATAAACAGGGATACCCGCAGCAGCGATCGCAGCCGCAGCGTGATCCTGAGTCGAGTAAATATTGCAGCTCACCCAACGCACGTCAGCGCCAAGTTCTACGAGGGTTTCGATCAATACGGCAGTCTGGATGGTCATGTGGAGTGATCCCATGATACGAGCGCCTTTCAATGGTTTCTCCTTGCCGAATTTTTCGCGCAAAGCCATCAGGCCGGGCATCTCTACCTCAGCCAATTCGATCTCTTTTCTTCCGAAATCGGCCAGACTCATATCGGCCACTTTATATGGAAGTTCTGAAAATAATTTTTCTGACATAATTCTTTTGAAGATTTAGAGTGCAAATGTAGAAAAATAATGGGAAAATTCGGGGAAAATGGTTGAAGGAGATTGAAATAGCGGCCTGATTGGCACACAGAAGGATGGATAAGACAGATGAACTCAGATTTTTTCTAATCCGTGATTATCTGTGTTACAAAGCATCAGTGTCATCTGTGTGGTTAATGAGTGATATCATTAATTTCCAGCTCTGGTATAAAAGCAAACACCCACCCGGTCAATGTGTTCTGTTAATTGCTCGTTTCTGATAGTGTGATAATTCAACACATCAAAGTGATAAGGCATAATAGTCTCTTCATTCAGAGAGAAACTTATCGTTGAAACTATGCTGTAAATAAGGGTTTCGCCTTTAAGAGCAATATCAACATCACTTCCGTTACGATAATTACCTTTTACACGGCTTCCAAAGACATAAGCATGTTCAACTTCAGGATAACGGGATAAGATTTCCCGGATTGCCAGAATATCAGAGTCTTTAAGTCCAAACATAGTTACAGCTTCTGATAAAGCACAGTATGCAATTCTTTCAATAATGGGTAATAGATATTCCGGATCAGATGTTCGACCTCCTGCGCAGTCTCTTCATCATACGTCTGTGTTGTGAGATTCCGGTCTTCCAATGCCTGAAGCCAGGTGTGTCCATCTGTAACCAGTTCTGTTTCAAAATCCTTTTTAATTGCAGCACGGGGAGATTTGACATCTGCAAATCCCTGTTCTTCCAGATAATCTTTCAACACCTTCCAGCCTAATTCGAAACTGAGTTCAAAAAACTGTATCAATCCGGCACGCTGAATAATATCAGGAGCTCCAATTGATAAGGCTTCTTCCAGATAATGAAGCGATTTTTCAAAATTCTGGAAGCGTTGTTTCCATCTGATATCTTCCGATAACATAGCTTTGTAATTTGGTTTGAACTTCACAAACGTAATTAAAACAATCCGGTTATTTATCCACCGATAATATCAGATGATGCTATCAGCAGATAAATTCATGGTAGAAATTGTTTTCTAAACAAAAACAGTCTATTCTTATTGCACAAACCAAAACCCCTGACTGATTGTTTTTTAGTCTATGGAAGCACAAAACCTAAACAGATTAGCAAAAGCCAGCAGCCCATATCTGCAACAGCACGCCAATAATCCGGTGAACTGGTACGAATGGGGCGAAGAGGCACTGGCAAAGGCCAAAAACGAAAATAAACCGTTACTCATCAGCATCGGGTATGCGGCGTGTCACTGGTGTCATGTGATGGCACACGAATCGTTTTCAGATCCAACGATTGCGGAGGAGATGAATAGACATTTTGTCTGCATCAAAGTAGACCGGGAGGAAAGACCCGACATCGACCAAATCTACATGGAAGCGGCACAGCTGGTCAGCGGAAAAGGTGGCTGGCCGCTTAATGCTTTTGCATTGCCTGACGGAAGGCCTTTCTACGCGGCAACCTACTTCCATCCAACGCAATGGAGCAGTCTTTTACAACAACTGGCCAATCTCTATCATACCGATTACCGGCGGATAGTCGATGCTGCCATTTCATTGTCAACCGGAATTAGTATGAATCCCTTTGAAATGGCGGAAAATACGATGTCAGTCTTGTCGAAAGCAGACTACGACAAGGCATTTGCCTATATGCTGTCACATGTCGATTTTGAGCAGGGAGGAACGAAAGTTGCCCCCAAGTTTATGATGCCCGTGGGATGGGAATTTATGCTGCAATATCATTACCTGACGGGTAATGAAAAGGCACTGGAGGCAGTACGCACAACTCTGAACGCGATGAAAAGAGGCGGAATCTATGACCAGATAGGTGGGGGATTTGCACGATATTCGACTGATGAAAATTGGTTAGTGCCGCATTTCGAAAAAATGCTGTATGACAATGCCCAACTAATCAGCCTCTATTCCCACGCTTATCAGATTGGCCATCGGAAAAGCTATGCCAAAGTGGTGGAACAAACCATTGCATTTCTGGAAAGGGAGTTGTTGAGTCCGGAAGGAGGATATTACTCGTCCATCGACGCAGACAGCGAACACGAAGAGGGGAAATTTTATGTCTGGACAAAAACGGAGTTCGATAATGCTGTTGATCCGGAGACAGCCGGGCTGATGGCTGATTTTTACCATATCTTCGAGGAAGGAAACTGGGAAAAGGGAAAAAACATCCTGCATTATCATGAGCTGCCATCTGACTTTGCCAGAGAAAATGGCATTGATCCGGCATCTTTCAACGAACTGTTGGAGCGCACAAACGGGTTTCTACTGTATGAACGGAGTAAGCGCATCCGGCCCACCACGGATGATAAGATTCTGACTGCCTGGAATGCGTTAGTGCTAACGGGATACGTCGATGCCTACAAGGCGTTGGGCAAAACAGAATATCTGCACAAAGCATTACTGCTGGCAGGTTTTCTGAAAGAAAAGATGCTCAGGGAAGGTCGTCTTTACCGGAATTATAAAAATGGCGAAGCTACAGTGGAAGCGTTTCTTGATGACTATGCACTGTTGGCTGCGGCCTGGATTGACCTTTACCAGGTCACTTTTGACATCCATTGGCTGGAACAAAGCCGCTATCTGACAGAACAGGTGTTGGAACATTTCGCATCGGCTGAAAGTCCACTTTCCTATTACACCTCCGATGAATCAAATACCCTGTTTACCCGAAAAATGGAAGTTGCCGACAATGTCATCGTATCGTCAAACTCGGCATTTGCCCACGTATTGTTGAGACTTGGTGCTCTCTATGACTTGCCGGAATATTCATCGCGTGCGCAAGAGATGTTGCTTACCGTGGGAGAACAGTTTCTACAGGGTGGAATCTATTATGCCAATTGGGCGATGCTGGCAGGGAAGCTCACCCATCCGACCTGCGAAGTGGTCATTACCGGGAAAAATACCATCGGGACTGCATTGGAACTACAAAAACGATATCTTCCGAATGTGATATTTGCCGGGGGCGACAGCGAGAACTTACCTTTACTCAAAGATCGAATATCGGATGGAGAAACAACGATTTACGTTTGCCATAACAAGACGTGCCAATTGCCTGTACATACAGTAGAAGAAGCAATAAAGCTCCTGTAAGCCCGAAAAACCTGACTGAAAATGCCCCTCAGTCAGGTTTTTTTGTGCCTGAAAAGTATCAATTCCGATAAATATATACAGGTTCTATGAATAACAATACACGAATTTCATCAAACAATTGAAGAAGATTGTCAAGCAATTGAAGAAGTGCACTCAAGCAATGAAGAATTTTCGTCAAACAATTGATGAATTTCGCTAAGCAATCAGGAATTTTCATCAAACAATGAAGGAAAACCGTCAAGCAATGAAAGAATTTCGTCAAGCAATGGCGAAGATTTATCAATCAAAAGCCATTTATTCTCCCAAAACCGACTATCATTTTGATACCTGAAACTCTTATTCCGGAGAGAATCAGTGCAACTAAGTTCACAATCCTCTTATTTATCAAATATTCTTAATTCGATCTGGAGAATTCCGGAATATATTGTTTTAATTTGCAGATAATCATCTGATAGAAATATCACAGTTACAGTGTTCCTATCCTCAAATCTATCCTGCTATGTCTGATAAACAAACACTTTTCAATAATCTTTCGGTGTTTGAAATGGCCGACCTGTTCCTGACGGACAAAACCGACCAGACAGCGAAAGAAATCTACCATAATACCCTGGCCCTGACGATTTCTTCAGAGGTCGCGAAAAAAATTTCAACAGAAGAAGTACTCGCATCACTCGCGAAAATCAAAACTTCGGTGCAAAACCAGCTATTGAACAGTCCGTTGAGCATTGACATGAACTATCATGTTTGGTTCAATGAACTGGAAGGTCAGTTGATTATTTGCCTGATCAATGCCAATCACGATAAATTGCCCCTCGAAGGTGAGATGCAATTTGTCGAAACCGAACAGGAAGTGATATACCGCTTCCTGACCTCCCCATACTTAGATGGTTTGTTGCTCGGGGAAGAGAGCAAGCAATCTGTAAAGGATGACTTACATGATGAGGAGTCGCATATCTGGATTTACAAGGAGAGGATTGTAAAGGGTAGAAGATAATGAATAGGTATTAATCCGGATTGTATGAAAGTCTTAGTCTCGTTCTTGTTGTTCTTATGCTTCGGAATTGCATCCGGACAAACGTTTTCTTATCCCAATATCAAACAGGAAGGTAGAAAAATCGCAGATTTTATTCCCAACGGATGGGAGATATTGAAAATTTCGGAAGGCGATTTGAATAAAGACCTGCAAAACGATTGTGCATTGGTTATTCAGCACAGGGATAGTGTCAAAATCAAAAGAGAAGAAGAGGGCATAAATGAAATCGTCACCATACAGCCCAGAATGCTATTGATTCTTTTTCGGGACAATATGACTAATGGGTTCAAACTTCAAGAGAAATCGGAGACATTTATACTTTGTCATGATACTCCTCAAATGGATGATCCTTTTGACTCATTATACATCGAAAAAGGGATCCTGAATATTAAGTTCAGATTGTTTTATTGGATTGGAAGCTGGGATGTAAATCAGACAACATATAAATTCAGATATCAAAACAATGAGTTTGTGCTTATCGGAGCAGAAAATACTATCTTTAACAGATCAACTTTAGACTTCGAAGAATACAGCTATAATTTCCTCACGAAAAGATGGTCGTTGACGAAATGGAATAATGAATCAAAACAAACTCCTGTCCCTGAGTGGCATAAACTTGACCTGAAAGAGCTCAAGACATTAAAGACGATTTACAGACCATATAGATGGGAAGTAACAAAAGATATCTTTTTATAATATTTTTGACGCAAGATGACCTAAAAAGGAGGTTCGATGTAGCCCCAATTTATATCTCCAAATGATAAGTCCCAATCAATTATCAGCAACCGATAAATGATTGGGACTTTTTGTGCAAAAAGAAGAGCCACGCCTACGACTCTATATTCCTATTCAAAAACTCACCCGGCCTTACGCCAAACTGCTTCTGAAAACATTTGGTAAAATAGGATGGATTGTTGAAGCCCACCATATAGGCAATCTCGTTGATGCGGTATTTATTTTCCGAAAGAAGTTCGGCTGCTTTTTTCAGGCGGACTACCTGCATCAGTTCATTCGGTGTAACGCCGGCAAGCGTCTTGATTTTGGCAAAAAGACCAGAACGACTGATCGCAAGTTCTTCGGCCAGTAACTCAACGGAGAAATCCGGATTGGAAATATTATTCTCAATCAGGGCATTCAGCTTAGAGAGGAAGTTCTCGTCCGCTTTATTCCCCGCAATCGTATTGAGCGGTACAAAAGGCATTTCGGAAAATTTACGACGTAAGGCTTTTCTCGAATCTATCAGGTTTCGGATTTGGGCTTTGAGGAAGCGAATAGAGAAAGGCTTTTCTACATAAGCATCCGCCCCGCTGTTCATCCCCTCAATCTTGGTGCCGAGGTCGGTTTTGGCCGTAAGCAACACCACAGGAATGTGACTCGTCAGGATATTTGACCGCAGTGCCGAGCAAAACTCCAACCCATCCATATTTGGCATCATCAGGTCACTAATGATCAGGCTTACCTCGCTGTTTTTTAGTTTGTCAAGACCATCGCGACCATCTTTTGCCGTAATTATGGAATAGTCCGACGAGAAACTATCCTGCAGGAAGCCACGCATTTCGGGATTATCTTCCACGATCAGCAGCAACGGCTTTTCTTTGGTTTTAGAATCGGGTGAATCAATATAATCTGTCGGTAGCACATCGTGCAGTTCAGGCTCATCAAAGGTGGAGGTTTCTGGCACCACATCGCCTGATACGACTGCATCATTCCTCAACGGCAACGATACGGTAAAGCAGGTTCCGGCAGGAAAGGCATCGGTTACCGAAATCTGTCCGCTGTGTGCATCGACCAGACTTTTCACCAACGAAAGGCCAATCCCCGTACCGGGTTTCACCCCCGACGACACCTGATAAAAAGGAAGGAAGATTTTCTCCTTTTCCTCATCAGGAATGCCCTGACCATCGTCTGTCACCAGAATCTCAAAATGCTCAGCCCCCGGGAGGCAGGACATAACAATCTTACCTTTAGCATACTTCATGGCATTCGAAAGCAGATTGCTGACAATCTTGGTCAGTGCTTCCTGGTCAATATCGGCCTCCAGATCCGGATTCTGACAATCGTAAACAAACTCGATTCCCTTCTGCTCAATCAGCGGATGAAAACGGTCAAACGTACTGCGCAGTAATTCCGGCACATTCCGGCGAATAAAAGTCAGAGCAAGCGCCCCCTGTTCCACTTTCCGGAAATCGAGAAGTTGATTCACAAGCAAAAGCAGACGTTGACTGTTCCGGTCGATAATATTCAGGTCGTTTCGGATTAGTTCCGGAAGATTAATAGCGGTGGTCATAATCTTCTCCAACGGCCCGATAATCAGCGATACCGGAGTGCGTATTTCATGGGCGATGGTGGTAAAAAAGCTGATCTTTGCGTTGTACAGCTCTGTTTCTTTCTCATGATTCAACTGGTCAATCTTCTCCTTGTGCTTTCGTTCGGTACGCATCATCCACGATTTGGCCAGCCACACCATCAGTCCGATGAAAAGCAGTACGTAGAATAACTTGAATACGGGAGTCAGCCAGAAAGGCGGATGGATGACAATCTCCAGAGAAGTGCCTTCTTCATTCCAGATGCCATCGTTGTTGCAGGCTTTTACCCGGAAGGTATAGGATCCGGCAGGCAGGTTGGTATAGGTTGCCTTGTGCTGGTTGGTCACATAGTTCCAGTCTTTGTCAAAGCCTTCCAGCTTGTAAGCATATTTATTCTTTTCGGGAGTGTTGTAACTCAACGCCACAAAATCAAGACTGAACACATTGTCTTTGTATGACAGATCAATCCGTTTCATCGCCTGAATGGCTTTGGGCAACGGGCCATCTTCTCCAACCGCCACTTCCTTATTGAAGATCTCCAGCCGGGTAATGGCTACCGGAGGGATATATTTGTTCTGCGCAATATTATTCGGATAAAAGGCATTGAAGCCATTGGCCGTACCGATGTATATTTTACCGTTGGAACTCTTAAATCCGGAATTCGCAATAAACTGGTCGCTCAGCAAACCGTCACTTTGGGTAAATACCTGGCAAAAACCGGTTTTGGGATTGTACCTGACCAACCCTTTCGAAGTTGTTATCCACAACTGATCATTATCTTCAATCACCGAACAGATGGTATTGCTCGGAATATTCAGGTGAATGCG
>JAUZOF010000619.1 GCA_030706585.1 Bacteroidota bacterium | reverse complement strand
TATATCTCGGGACTATTTTCTTTTGATTTATACTGTCACTCAAAAATGCCTGGGCTATCAGAATCGAAATAACTGCAGCATAACTTAGCTGGAATCCAATATCAAACAATGTCATTGGATTTAGAAGGAGAATAATAAATCCGGAAAAGGCCAGAGAATTGAAAGGTGAAACAGGGCGTTCAAACAAACCCCCCAATAGAAAAACAGAGAGCATAAGGCTCGCCCGGACGACAGAAGGCGATAACCCTGTTACAAACGTAAACACCCACAATATAACCAGGGTTATGACAAACTTAATCTTGAACCATTTCGTATTCTTTGGAATAAAGCCGAGTAAAAACATAACCATGGCAAAAATCATTGCCGTTTGCATTCCGCTTACCGCCATCAGGTGAGATAGCCCGACCGCACTGAAGTTGCCTTTTTGTTCCTGTGATAACTCATCGGTATAGCCGATAGTCGTAGCCGTCAATAGAGCAAATTCATTTTCTCTGAAATGAAAGGTTCGGAATGTTTCAATGATGTCGTTTCGCAATTCATTTGCCAAATAGTAAAGATTGAAAGAGCGCTCACCCGGTATTTTCTTCCAATAAGCCGAATCAATATATGCTGTTCCGCAAATGCCTTGACGGTTGAGGTACGCAGCATAATCAAATCCTCCCGGTCGGTTGGTATTTACCAGCGGTTTTATCTCTGCACAAAACCGGACTTTATCCCCTTGCCGGAGTTTCATGGTTTGCAGGTCTTTATGAAAATAGACGGATAGTTGTTTGTCGGTAGTCTGAAAATTGCCCGATGAATCTTTTCTGTCCGAGACTTTCATATAACAGGCAATACTGTGTTCCTTTTCCTCGGGTTGTGATATGATTTCTGCAACACCAAATGTTTTCCCCTTTACGAAGTCATAGGAGACAGCCTGAGCTCTCCTTTCTGACAGGTAAAATCCCAAAGTTAGAAAAGCCAGAGAAACGCCGATGCCAAATATTTCTCTGAATCGGAAAGATTGGACGGTATGAAGAGGAATAACCGGAAAAAGAAGAAAAAGTAAAGAGATTGCTCCAAAAAGATAAGTTGGCCAACTATGAGGATAGAGCTGATAAAAAAGAATGCCCACAATCATCGGCAGAAGCATCCTGAGAAATGGCATCTGATGGATTGTGGGCAATTTCATATATAATAGTATTATAAACTTTTCAAATCGGCTATTGTCTTCATCGGGTCTGCCGAATTAAAGACGAAGCTTCCTGCTACAAGGATATCCGTTCCGGCATCTACCAGTTGACGACCGGTCTCCAGATTCACACCTCCATCTACCTGAATCAACGTATTGGCATTTTTGCGAAGAATCATCTCTTTCAGTCGTCTGATTTTATCCAGCGAGTAGGGGATAAACTTCTGGTTGCCGTATCCCGGATTCACCGACATGATTAATACCATGTCAATATCATTAATGATATCTTCGAGCAAATATTCCGGCGTGTGAGGATTGAGACTGACTCCCGCCTTCATTCCTGCTTCTTTTATTTGATGAATTGTTCTGTCCAGATGTGTGCAGGCCTCGTAATGTACCGTCATCATGTGAGCTCCGATGTTTTGTACTTCCGGGATAAACTTCGCCGGGTCCACAATCATCAGGTGAGCGTCCAACGGCTTTGTGCTGATTTTATTCACATATTCCAGCACCGGAAATCCAAATGAAATATTCGGAACAAATACCCCATCCATTATATCCAAGTGTACCCAATCGGCTTCACTGGCATTCAACATCTCAATATCACGCTGAAGATTTCCGAAATCAGCAGATAAAATAGATGGAGCGACCATCGTTTTCTTTACATCTGTCATTTTCTATACAATATATAATAGCCCGAAGCGCTATTTCTGATTATTTGACTGCAAAATTAAGAAAATCCACCTAAAAATCATCTCTCATCCCCTCAATACCTTTCTTCCTTAGGACGCGCCCCTCTTTTCCTCGGGTCGGGCTATGCGCTGCAAGTCCTCGCTCGCTGCTCTCGCTGCGGGCTTTCCGCTGCTATCCCTCGCGCGGAGGTTACTATCCTTTATTCTTCTTATAATTCATAGCAAGTTCCCTTCTTCTATTCATCCGGCCTGCATCTTCTCTATTTTAATAGCATAAAAGTATTGTTGTAATTTAGGTATAGCATAGATATAGCATATTTTAAAAGTATACTATATCTATGCTATATATAAGCTATAACTATGTTATATCTATACTATAATAGATAATATGGAGAGAAACATCAACGGAGGAAGATATAATATGTTCCGGATACTCCTAAGAGTAAAGCCTACTTTAAACATAAATATCTTACATGTGGTGTCCCCTTAAATCAATAGATTCATATAACCTACCTGGCTTTTTCGCAAATCAGATGTTGTTTTACCTCCCGCCTCCCAGAAGTTTCATGTTTTGGGGTACTTTTTTTCATGGAAAAGCCATTTTATAGCGAGTCTCCCAATAAATATCCCCGATTTAACCATATAATCACACCTCCTCTCAATCAAATTTTCGCAGCGTTTCTCCCGGAAAACCATCATTACCCCAAACCTCTTCAAAAAATCTCCTCCAAACGCCCACTTATCCTCAGTGGGTTATGTTCTTTAACAGAAAAAAAACGTGATATAATTTGGAGCGAATAGATAAACAGACTACTTTTGCACTCGCTAAACAGGAAGGGCAGCGGCCCAACGAGAGCAGCTTGAAACTTT
>JAUZOF010000618.1 GCA_030706585.1 Bacteroidota bacterium | reverse complement strand
GATAGCCGTAAGAAGTACTTCTTCAATCCTTCGAATGAAACCAGTGAAAAATCGGTGGGCTTTGGTAAATTCTATGTTTCGGGAAATATTCTGGAAGAAAATAACGCTATCAATCAGGATAACCTCAAAGGCATCAAACCTCAATCACCGGTCAGCCTTGATTCCATCCTCTTCACCAAACCGCTGGATGATGCCGGTATAAAAACAGAACCGGCCCAGCAAGCCTTCGAATCGGTATTGAAGATTGCAGGGGCGAATCTGCATCGCGATCCGGTAGATAGCCGTATCGTGGATGAAGTACGTACGGGCAAAGCTCCTTTCGGTTCCAACGGACATATCAATTCTCAGAAAGATGTGGGCGGATGGCCGGAGCTCAAACAACTTCCTGCTCCAGTGGATAGCGATAACGACGGTATGCCCGACAGTTGGGAAATCAGGAACAAGCTTAATCCGAAAGATCCTTCTGATGGAGGTAAGACAAATCTTGACAAGCAATACACAAACCTGGAGGTTTATCTCAACTCTCTGGTTAAATAACATCATGAAAAATAACAAGACCTGCCTCATCTGAAGCAGGTCTTGTTATTTTATAGCAATGGATTAAAACCTCTTTAAGCCTTAATGGATCTGTACTCAGCCCGACAATCAGCATGAAGCCGCTGTTCGGTATGGGGGCAAGCGTCCAGCGGCTAAAGTCCGCTTGACGCATAATAACAGATACTCCTTTTGACCTTTAACAAGTGGTGTTTGCACCTCTCCTCCCCGTCGGGGAGGCAGGGAGGGGTCTGTTATAGCGATTGTTTCGCCTTTTCGGCAATCAGTTTCCGGGCTTCCTCTATAATGGTATCCAACCCCTTCTCCATATCACTTCGCTTCATTTGTACATTTACATCGGGATCAATTCCAAACTCGGTCTGGGTTTTATCCGCATCATACATCGGGGAGGCAGAGAAACGGATGGACCATCCGTTGGGCAGTTCAGAGTGGAAAGGCAGACCACTGCCCCCTCCGGTACGGTCCCCTATGATGGTTACATTGGGGAGCTGCTTCATCACACTGATGAAGTCATTCGCTGCGCTGTAACATTGTCGGTTAGTCAATACAATAACCGGCTTCTGGTATCGCAAGCGCGTAGTTGCATCGAGGTATTTCGGGAACAATGGTGAAAAGTCGTCGTGTCCCTTGCCGGTTTTGTGGGAGATATAACCGACCAGTTTCCGTTCATTGATAAATCGGGAAGCAATTACATTGACATTGGTCAAATCACCGCCACCATTATTCCGCACATCAATAATAATCCCGTTACAGATGCTAAATTTAGAGATTATCTGATCCAGATTCCCTTCACCCACCGCATCGGCGAAACTCTCGTAATACATATAGCCGACATTGTCTTCGAGTACTTTGTAATCAATCCCCGAGGCTATCTTATAGTCGGTTCCCAAGTAATTATTCTTGACAATGCTATCGTTGAAGTTAGGCGCATATTTCTCAAACCAGGCCCAGTAGCGGGAGACATCAAAGGAGGCATACAGATTGACGTGTCCGTCCTTCAGCTCGTTGAGCATCTTGGATAATACTTCAAACAATTGTTCCTCATTCATATTGTCGTTGATTCGCTTTGCATAGACATTATGGATGCTATCCCAATTGATCTTTTTATAAGTAAAAAAGCAATACCGTTCATCCATCAGATGCCAAAGCGCTTCAAAATTCCCTTTCGGGGTATTTGAAAAATCAGGCTCTTTGATACAGGAGACCATGATCACGACAAACAGCAAACAAATTATCTTCTTCATAAGCGACTAAAAAGAGTTACCCTGCAAATGTTTTTTGCGGCTCAGATGTAAAATATCTCCGGAAATGCCTATCAGCAGATTATGGTTCATCACCGATGTCTCGATGTTGCTGATGCGGGTCTGATACAGATTAAACAAATAACCGAACTTCAGGGAATAATTTCGAACCGGTAATTCCATCGTCAGCTTATTATTAAATGTCCATTGGTTATGCAGGGAGAGCAGGTGAACGATATTCGAACGGTTCCCCAATTCAAATATCTCATAATAGGACTGTCCGTAATCCGGAGAAAATCCAGCACCCAGAACCGGCATTTTCAAATCATAGCTCAGCAAAACAGGAGTCTGTTTCCACCGGAAGCGATAATCCAGTCTGCCGGCGAAATCCAGATTGAGATTTACCTTGGCTTCGGCCGGATTGTTATCATTTCGGGTATTATAAACGACACCCAAAAGGAAGTCAGGCGCCAGGCCTATTTTTGCATGAAGCTTATCGGTTGAAACGACTTTTCGTAAATAAGAGAAGGTGTAATCCAGGAAAGCGGTGTGATAAAGCCCCCGGTCAGAATAGTTGGTGGCGTGAGCGTAGTCCATATTAATATCGTGCTGCCAGGTGACAAGGCCGTTCTTACTGTCTTTATCCAGACTAAAGTCAAGCCTGTAATTTATCCCGGAATATTTATATGGGCTCAGATAGGTTTCGATGACAGAGCTTTGACCGAGGCCAAACAGCAATGTTCGTGTCTGCAGTTTCCCGGTTTCACTATCCTGGGAATAAGAAGTCCGCGAAAAGCAAACGATTAGAAGTGTCGCTAACCAGATCTTATAGTAGGTCATTGTGGAATTCATTACATCTCCTGATATTAATTTACCGAAATAATAAGGCTCTATAGCATTATAGGTAGGTAAACATCCTTTATATTCACCTTTAGGGAAAG
>JAUZOF010000617.1 GCA_030706585.1 Bacteroidota bacterium | reverse complement strand
GTGAAAGAATAACATATATCGACTTGATAAAAGGAGTGGGGATCATTTTGGTCGTGATTGGACATTTGCCTATCGATTCAGAATTTCGCAAGATAATCTTCTCCTTTCATATGCCGCTGTTCTTTTTTGTTTCGGGATTGTTTCACAAACAGAAAGATCCGAAAGATTTTATTCTGAACAAGGCTAAACGGCTTTTAATCCCGTATGTATTTTTCTTTTTGCTTTCGGAATTTTTTACCCTGGCCTTTGATTATCCACGTCATATTGCATTCCAATCCCGTTCATTTTTCGAGATATTAAACGGACAGGAGTATTTTACTTACAATGTTCCTTTGTGGTTTCTGCTTTGCCTGTTTGAGGTTTCAATTCTTTATTATTTTATTCAGAGATATCTGGAGGGGAATAAGAAACTACAGACCATTGCAGTACTCATATTCTCAGCCCTTGGCTATGGAATCAATAAGATGTCAATTAATATTCCGTATTTTCTGGATTCTGCCTTTTCTTCATTGATCTTTTATCATGCCGGTTCCTGGTTTTACAATGAATTTAAAGCGAAGGGAGATAACTTATTTAAAGGATCGTGGAATATTCTTTCCTCGAAGGCTTCTTTGGGAGATGAGCAGTTGACCGGCAAAGGTTTAATGGCAGGGTTAAGCAGATGTGTAAATACACTGAGAAGATGGACCTCGGCCATTAGCGGTAAGCATAAGGCCATTCTTCTAAATGCGATAGGGTTGTCTGTCTTGTTTGCTGTTTTCCTGGATCAGGCTTATTATTCCGGACCGTTGGATGTTCGGGCCAATATGATTCCGGACAGCTATTTGTCTTATCTGATAACTTCTTTTACCGGGATTTTATTGGTTGTTTTTTTGTGTAAAGCGATTAATTCAATTTCGGTAATTGATTACTGGGGAAAAAATTCCTTAGTGATCATGTCGACGCATATCCCTCTTTTCTTATTTGTTAATTATTTGAATGATCAGGTGTTCCATGTAAACGGAAACTCATGGATGTATGAGGTTATTCGTTTAAGCCTGACCTTTTCGTTTTGTACGGCTTTAATTGAAATCCTAAATCGTTATTGTCCTAAGCTGATTGGGAAATAGAGCAGTGATAATTAGTTTTTCGATCCTGCTACGACTTCATATATGTTCTCTTCCTTGAAATAACGATTCGATAGATCCATAAGTTGCTCTGCTGTGATATTCTTTATGGTATGAATAAAATCTCTGTAAAAGTCATAGTTCAGATCATATTCCAGAAGTGCGCGGAAACTTGCAGCCTGAGCAAACGGACCGTCGAATTCACGTAACATTTCTCCCAGCATGTAACTCCGTACTGTATTTAATTCATCGGCAGGAACAGGTTCTGTCCTTAAACGTTTCAGCTCGAATTGAATCTCATCAAGTGCGGCCTGACAGGAATCTTTCCCGACTTCGGAAGTAATGAAGAAATACCCTGCTTTTTTGAGGCTGATGATCATTGAGTATATTCCATAGGTATAACCTTTGTCCTCTCGAATATTTGACATGAGCCGGGAGCCGAAATATCCTCCGAGGATTGTATTCAGTATAAGCAATCCCTGATAATCGGGATGTAATTTGTTTACAGCATGACATCCTACACGGAGTGCTGATTGCAAAGCCTCCTCTTTGGGGAAAAGGTGGAAATGCTGCTTTGATGGATGGATTTCAAATTCAGGCTCGGGAAGCAGTGTCTTTGATTTCCAATCATTACTTCCGAAATGTTTGTTTAAAAGAGTATAGAGTTCGGGTCGGATGATGCCGGAAGCTATGATACGGCATCTTTCGGCTTTATAATGTTTCTGAACGAATTCTTTCAAGTCTTCCAGATTGACTTTGTCGTAATCATCCGGCCAGGCTGTAAGTGCATACGGATGTTCTTTTCCGAAAAGGACTTCGGTAAAGCGTTTTTGGCTTATAACTTTTACTTTTTCTGCTTCGACAAGAAACTTATTCTTTTTCTTTAAAATCAATGATTCGAACTCATGTTGTGGAAATGATGCTTCATGAATAATTGAAGCAAGCGTTTCAATAATCTTTGACAGATGTCGGTTTAAAGTAATAACGCTTAAGTAGGAATAGTGCTGATCTGTTGATAATTGCAGGTAAGCTCCATGAAAGTCGAATGTTTCTGCCAGATTGGAAGCAGAGAGACGAGTGGTTCCTTCGTTCAACATGAGATTCGAGAGCAGGGCATTTAACTCATGACGTTCATACCATAAGCCGGCATCAAATATAAAATCGATTTTACATACATCTTCTGTTCCTGCGTGAATTGTATATAACGGGATCCCGTTATTTAGCTCTTTCTGCTCAGGATGCAAAAACGGAATATCTGAAATCTCCCGGAATTCAGGAGCTATTGTTCTGTCTGGATTACTTTGTTTCATTTTTTCGCGCGGTAATATAAGATCGATGAATTTTCAGGAGTGAATAGTTTACGGGCAGTCTCCCGAATGTGTTCGGCTGTTATTGAACGATATCTATCTACCTGTGTATTGATCTGAAAGGCATCGCCAAGGTTTTCAAAGTTTGCCAATCCCATTGCTTTATTCAGATAGCTCATATTGGTATAGACCAGGGTAGCTTCAAATTTATTCTTTACTTTTTCTAACTCGATGCGTTCAATGCATTCGTCGGAAAGTCTTTTTAATTCATCCTGAATAGCTTCTTTCGCCTGGTCAAGAGAAACGCCCTTTGCAGGTTTCCCGGAGATCAT
>JAUZOF010000616.1 GCA_030706585.1 Bacteroidota bacterium | reverse complement strand
GCCTGTCCGGGAACTCCGGCGGGAGTGCAGGTTGATGCCAAAGGATGTCCAATCGACAGTGACGGCGATGGTGTAGCAGACTATCTGGATAAATGTCCGAATACCCCAGCCGGTACGCAGGTTGATGCCAACGGTTGCCCGATTGATAGCGATGGTGATGGTGTGGCTGATTATCTGGATAAATGCCCGAACACGCCTGCCGGTGTACAGGTGGATGCAAAGGGGTGTCCGATAGACAGCGATAGTGACGGTGTGCCTGATTATCTTGATAAATGCCCGAACACGCCAGCCGGTGTACATGTGGATGCAAAAGGTTGTCCAATAGACAGCGATGGTGACGGTGTGCCTGATTATCTGGACAAATGCCCGAACACGCCTGCTGGTGTAAAAGTGGATGCGAATGGTTGCGAAATCAGAGCTCAGGTTAACGCCTTCCCGAACCTTCTATTTGCAACAAACCAATATGCAATTACACCCGAACATCAAACCATCCTAAGCGATGTGGTTAAAACCCTGAATGCAAACAAAGACTCCAAACTTTTGGTTAACGGTCACGCTGACAGCACAGGACCTGATGAATACAACCAGAAACTTTCCGAAAAAAGAGCAACCTCTGTAAAAGCTTATCTGGTGAAAAAGAAAATTGCCGCAAAACGTATCTCAACAGCCGAATACGGAGAAACCCAACCGGTCGGTGATAATAACACAGAAGAAGGCAAAGCTCAAAACAGAAGAGCTGAGTTGCAACTTAAATAACAAAACCGATTCAAGCCCTGCTTCAAAAAAGCAGGGCTTTTTCTTGCTTAAAACTACATCTCTTATTGTTTTCTCAACACAAAGTCCCTTTGCTTTAAACTTTTTTCATTACCTATCTGTTTACAAGGATATGCATTTGTGTTTATTCACAAATCAAACAAACTCTATTCATTCAAGTGTATCATATTTAGTCGTTTAATCAAATAATAGATCAGTTATGAAGAAGATTAGCATTTTATTACTGGGTGTATTTTGCTCGATAGCTATTTATGCCCAAAACGCAGACAAAAAGTGGGCTATCGAAGCTCTGTTCGGGAAAAACGAGTACAATGGCGACATTGCCAATGACTACTTCAAATGGAACAAAACCTTCTACGGAATGGGAGGATTGGGGCTAAACTTCTATCTGGATAAAAATTTCGATGGAGGTTTTCAGGCTACTTATGGAAAATATGGTTCCTGGGTTAACTCAACAAGTAATTTTCTGGGAAAGAAGTTTGACCTTTCCGGATTATTGAGATATAAACTCAATAATGGCTATATCCTGCCGGAGAATAGCTTCTTTGCCCCGTACCTGACTGCTGGGTTTGGTTATGTGAATTACTCCGGTGGCCCCAAGATTTACGAAAGCAATACAGCGATCATTCCATTGGGAGTGGGATTAAAATTCAATTTCTCAAAGACCGTGGCATTACAGTACCAATGGCTCTTCAACTTTAATGCGAGCGACCGTCAGGATTTCAAAATGGATAACAAAGACGATAACTTCATGAAACACTCCGTGGGACTCGTAATCAGCTTTGGAGGCAAAAAAGACAAAGACAACGACGGTGTACTTGACAAATATGATCTTTGCCCGAACACTCCGCTGGGCGTAAAAGTGGATGCCAAAGGCTGTCCGATTGACAGTGACGGCGATGGTGTAGCTGATTATCTGGATAAATGTCCAAACACTCCGGCTGGTGTTAAAGTGGATGCGAATGGTTGTCCGCTAGACAGTGACGGCGACGGCGTACCTGACTATCTGGATAAATGCCCGAATACTCCTGCCGGTGTACAGGTGGATGCAAAAGGTTGTCCGATAGACAGCGATGGAGACGGTGTACCTGATTACCTGGATAAATGCCCGAATACTCCTGCCGGTGTACAGGTGGATGCTAACGGTTGTCCGTTGGACCGTGATGGTGACGGAGTTCCTGATTATCTGGATAAATGTCCAGATGTGAAAGGTGTGATCGAAAACAAAGGTTGTCCGGAAGTGAAACAAGAAACCAAAGAGGTATTCAAAAAAGCGCTGCAAGGCATCCAGTTTGCCACCGGAAAAGATGTGATCCTACCGAAGTCATTCCCGATCCTGGATAATGTCGTTTCTATCATGAAAGAAAATCCGGCTTATCTGCTTGACATCAACGGTCATACCGATAATGTAGGTAAACCTGAAGCCAATCAGATCCTTTCAGAAAAACGTGCGGCTGCAGTGAAAGCTTATCTGGTACAAAAAGGAATCAGTGCAGACCGACTGAAAGCTGCCGGATTCGGAGATAAAGTACCTGTTGCTGACAATAAAACGGCAGCGGGAAGACAGCAAAACAGAAGAGTAGAGTTTAAAGTAAACTTCTGATAGAGTTGTTTCAGATAAATAAAAAGGAGGAAATCTTTGCAGGTTTCCTCCTTTTTTATTGAACACCAAGGCGATTAAGTACTGAGTACAATTTAATGTCCTATTTATACCATGCTTCTATAGGACTGTCTAGTCTTATCAATCCGTCAAGCGGCATGAAGCCGCTGCCCGGAGCACAGCGCTAGCGTTCAGCGGCTTCATGCCGCTTGACGCATAATTCTTATTTCCCAATTCATACGACATCAATTCTATCCTATTACTTAATGGATAAATTCAAATAAGCATTCCCCTCACCCTAACCAATCCAGCAATCGCTTATAGATCGGATTCTTCTCCAATATCTCCGGATTGCACAGAATAAAGAGTTGTTTC
>JAUZOF010000615.1 GCA_030706585.1 Bacteroidota bacterium | reverse complement strand
CTTTGGTAGATGAGGATGGATACGTGATTGGCAAAGCTGACCGTGCCACCTGTCATAACGGTTCAAAATTATTGCACCCCGTAGTGCATCTGCATATATTCAATAGTAAGGGCGAATTGTATCTTCAAAAGCGTCCTATGCACAAAGATATTCAACCCGGAAAATGGGATACGGCTGTCGGAGGGCATATCGATTACGGGGAGTCAGTGGTTGATGCTCTCTTTCGCGAGGTGAAGGAGGAGCTGGGGATTACGAATTTTGCCCCTGAGTTTTTGACGAAATATATCTTTGAGTCTGATGTGGAACGCGAGTTTGTAAACTCCTATTCGACGGTGTATGATGGTGAAATTACCCCGGATGAACATGAACTGGATGGCGGACGCTTTTGGTCCATTGACGAAATCCGAAGCCAGATAGGGAAAGATGTATTTACTCCAAACTTTGAGGGTGAATTTTTGAAGATTGAGAAAATATTAAAGCTATAGGCTCCTGACCATGAATGCACAGAGAATAGAGAGCTTACACCGGGAGATTACTGAATTAATCGACCGGAAAGAGTTGAAAAAAGCCATTGCCCGTTTATTGTCCATGATTCGTCAGGGACAAGACTGGCAGGCGGATGAGGAGTTGAAGCGCTGGGAGACGACATACAAATATATGTTGCTTTACTTTGCGCAGGGAAATCCTGACCCGGAGCGGGAAAAGGTGTATGATGACCTGATTGCACACCTCTACAGACTCGTAGATATAACGGCGGATGCCATGTTGCTGAAGGAATCTCCGTCTTATTTCTTTGACCGGAAACGTTATCTGAATTATTCGGTACAGATTTCACCCGAACAGTTGCAAAAACAGATTGAGAAACTGGTGAGTGATATTGCATTGACCGAGCTGATTGATGACGATAAAGCCAAAGCGCAAAAGGTGAGTACCATTTCCCATTCGTTTGACAATGATTTGTCGGTGCTTTTTCTTCAGGTCTGGCTGGCGGACCGTTTTAAAGAGTCGGATACGGAACATTATCGCAAACAGATTGAATCAGATATTTTTCCAGTCGAAGGGCTTAGCCTGTTGGTGTCAGCACTAACGCTTAGTTTGTTCCGCCGTTTTGATGAATCCAAATGTATTCTATTGATTGATGCGTGTCAGCACAATGATGAGGATGTGCGTCAGCGGGCATTGGTGGGTCTGTTGTTGGTATTGTATATTCACCAAAAACGTATTAGTAGTTTTCCGGAGTTAGAGCATCATTTTGAAGTTTTGGCAGAACGTCAGGGGCTGATTACTGATTTGAGGAATATTATCCTGCACTTTATCCGGAGTCGGGAGACGGAGAAGATTTCCCGGAAAATGACTGATGAGATTCTTCCGGAAATGATGAAAATCAGTCCGATTCTTCGTAAGAAAATGAATCTGGAGGATTGGAAGCAGGATGGCAGTGATGAGGATAAAAACCCCGATTGGCAGGAGGTTTTTGAGCAAACCGGCCTTGAAGAGAAGATGAAAGAGATGGGGCGCCTGCAAATGGAGGGCTCGGATATTTTCATGACCACATTTGCCGGACTGAAGAGCTTTCCCTTCTTTTACAATATCAGCAACTGGTTTTTACCGTTCAATACCCATCATTCCGCCTTTCTGGATATGTTTTCACAACATTCGGGAGTCGATACCGGCATGCTGGGGATTATCATGAAGTCCGGTATTCTTTGTAATTCAGATAAATACTCTCTGTGTCTGAGTCTGATGCAGATGCCGGCTGCCCAGCGGGATATGGTGGCAAATCAGTTCCTGAGTGAGAATCAGGAGATTGACCAGATGCAGGCCGAGGAGGCATTGTTGCAGGATAACAAGAAAGGCGATACCATTGCCAAACAGTATATTCAGGATTTGTACCGTTTCTTCAAACTGCATCCGCATCGTTCCGATTTCTTTGATGTGTTTAGTCAACCGATGCATTTGCATAAATTACCATTGATAAAGCCACTGCTTTCTGATACTGAGAGTCTGCGCATCATCGCTGAATTCTTTTTCCGGAAAGAGTTTTACGCTGATGCCGTTGAGGTGTTTGGTGAGTTAGCCGAATCGGATGCCGAGAACAGTGAGATTTATCAGAAAATCGGCTATTGCCACCAAATGATGGATGATGATAAAGCCGCATTGATGGCCTACCTGCGTGCAGATATGATTTTCCCGGACAGTGCGTGGACCATTCGCCGTATTGCCCAATGTTACCGCCGGTTGAAACAACCGGAATTGGCTTTGGAGTATTATATGCGGTTCGATAAAATGAGTCCGGATAATCTGAATGTGATTCTCAATATTGGCCATTGCTATCTGGAGAAGAAAGATTACAACGAAGCGCTGAAGTATTATTTCAAGGCGGATTATATTGATAACAGTACTTCAAAGTCCTGGCGACCGATTGCCTGGTGTTCGTTCCTTGCCGGAAAATTCGAACAGGCGGAACGTTATTATCAGAAGATAGTGGAGCAATCGCCTTCCGCTCAGGACTGGATGAATGCCGGTCACGTGGCCTGGTGTCTGCAACAGCCGGCAAACGCATTGGAACATTACCTGAAAAGCCTTAACCTGATTCAAGGAGGCTGGGAGAAATTCCGGGAGAGCTTTGCTGAAGATGAAGATGAACTGGAGATGGCGGGTATATCTTTACAAGACCAGCATATGATGTTGGACCAGATTCAATACCGTTTAGAAGGGGAATCCTGACCTGAATCGAGGTGAAATAACAACAGAAAAT
>JAUZOF010000614.1 GCA_030706585.1 Bacteroidota bacterium | reverse complement strand
GACACCACCCTGCGTGACGGGGAACAAACATCCGGAGTCTCATTTGCGGCACAGGAGAAGCTTAGTATTGCCTGTCTGCTTTTAGAGGATCTTAAGGTTGATCGTATAGAAATTGCTTCGGCGCGTGTATCTGAAGGTGAATATGAAGCCGTAAACAGGATTATCGACTGGGCTGCCCGTAAAGGGTATCTGGATCGTATTGAAGTGTTGGGATTTGTTGACGGAGGCGTTTCTCTGCAATGGATTAAGAATGCAGGCTGTCGTGTGGTTAACCTTTTGACAAAAGGGTCTCAAAAGCATTGCGAGTTTCAGCTTCGTAAATCCCCTGAAGAGCATCTGACTGACGTTAAAAAGACTATTCTTTTGGCTCAGGAAATGGGTATTCAGGTGAATCTTTATCTGGAAGACTGGTCAAACGGTATGATGGATTCACAGGACTACGTCTTCTTTATGATGGACGGACTCAAAGATATGCCGGTTAAGCGCTTTATGTTGCCCGATACTCTGGGAGTGCTTAATCCGTACAATACCTACGATTATTGTCGGATGATGGTGAAGCGTTACCCTGACCTGCATTTCGACTTTCATGCTCATAACGATTATGATTTGGCGGCTGCCAATGTCTTTTCAGCTGCAAAAGCAGGGGTGAAGGGAATTCATACTACAATTAACGGCTTGGGTGAGCGTGCCGGTAATGCTCCATTGTCCAGTGTTATCGCCGTGCTTCACGATCAGTTACAGACGAAGACCCACATTGTGGAAAAGAACATGAATCACGTCAGTCGCGTTGTCGAGTCGTATTCCGGAGTGACGATTCCGGCTAATAAACCGGTAATCGGAGCGAATGTCTTTACCCAGTGTGCCGGTATTCATGCAGATGGAGATAACAAGAATAACCTTTATTATAATGACCTCTTGCCCGAACGTTTTGGTCGTACCCGCGAGTATGCTTTAGGAAAAACATCGGGCAAAGCCAATATCCGTAAGAATCTCGAAGATTTGGGAATTGATCTGGATGAAGAATCAATCCGTAAAGTGACCGAGCGTATCATAGAGCTGGGAGATAAGAAAGAGATTGTAACACAGGAAGATCTTCCTTATATTGTTTCAGATGTATTGAAACAGGATGTTAAGGAATCCAATGTGAAGATTCTGAATTATTCGCTTTCACTGGCGCAGGGACTGAAGCCTGTCGCTTCTTTAAAGATCGAGATAGACGGCCAGATGCATGAATCAACATCTAATGGTGACGGTCAGTATGATGCCTTTATGAAGGCTTTGAAGAAGGTGTATAAGAAATTGGATCGTTCATTCCCGATGCTGACCAATTACAGCGTTAGTATTCCTCCAGGTGGACGAACCGATGCTTTTGTTCAGACAGTAATTTCCTGGTCGTATAACGGGGTGGACTTCAAAACCCGTGGTCTGGATGGGGATCAGACTGAAGCGGCAATTAAAGCGACAGTTAAAATGCTGAATAAGATTGAAAATCTATAGTTTTCAGATACAGAGGAAGGATGTAAGCAGGGGCTTACATCCTTTTTTGCTATAAATCCATGCTCATCAGATAGTCGTCAAGCAGGAACTTCTCCAAATATTGGTCAATTTCCTTTTCGGTTATAAAGCCTAACCTCTTGTAAGCTTCAATGGAAGCTTTATTGCCTCTGTTTACAAATAGCTTTAGTTTGTCGGCTCCATGACTTCGGGCATATTCTTTTGCGACTTCAATCGCTTTACGTCCAATTCCCTTACCATGCAGATGTGGGTAGATGTATATTTTGTGGAGTTTGCAGATTTGATTTTCCTCCATTTCGCAGGCTATAAACCCCGCAGGTCGCTTGTCGTATTTAAAAATAACCCAGTATACCCCATGGTTTAATTCCTCTTTTATTCTATCCGTACTATACAGCATTTTGAGCATAAAGTCGATTTGCTCTATACTGAGAATCCCGGGATAGTGCTGGTGCCAGATTTCATCCGCTAAATGTTGGAGAAGCGGTATGTCTTTTTCTGTAGCAGTGTAGAAGTTGATCATATTTATATTAAAGACTGGAGGATTCGGACTTCAGAAGCTTGAGCTGGATTAATGTGTCTAGTTCTGACCGGGAGATAAGTCCCAGATTTTTAGATGGCTTGCCATTGACAGGGATAAAAAGTAAAGTAGGGATAGCAAATATCTTAAACTGTTGAGCCAGTTCACGTTCCTGATCCACATTTACTTTATAGATGATTATATCCTTATTTTCTTTAGCTACTTCAAGTAAAATCGGGGAAAGTTTTCGGCATGGAGTACACCATGTGGCGCAAAAGTCAATGATGACCGGCTTTGGTCCTTTAAATTTCCGCTGTTTGTCCAGATTTCCAATTTTTCTCAGGAATTGGGTTTTATTAATATTCTGAATTGCAATGTGTTGTTGGTTTTGGGCTTTAATGTTTGAAACTGAGTATGTTATTATACCTAAGGCAAGAATAAGTAAAGTTCTCTTCATAAGTATTGTCATTAAGTAGGTTGTGTAAAAGTACTATTTCTATATGAAAAGTGCAATTTTTCTGTCGAAACATTTGCAGGATTAAAAAAAAGCCGTACCTTTGCAACGCTTTAGAAATAAAGCCCCGACCTGAACAGCGTCTGGAGAGATGGCAGAGTGGTCGAATGCGGCGGTCTTGAAAACCGCTAGGGGCGCAAGTTCCTCGGGGGTTCGAATCCCTCGCCCTCCGCCAAAATCAAGCACTTAGCGGATTGTCGCCGGATCGGTCGAG
>JAUZOF010000613.1 GCA_030706585.1 Bacteroidota bacterium | reverse complement strand
TCGCCCAGCTCCTGACCGGCATACACCATCACCACCGAAGTCGATAAGGTAGCCGTCACAATCATTGCAGGAAGGGCTTTCCGGGCATCGCCGGCAAAAAAACGGGATGCAATGCGTTGTTCGTCGTGATTTTCGAGGAAGAAGAGCATCTTGGGCAAAATATCATTCACACGCTGCCACATCACGCTGATACGCCGTGCCGATTCATTGCCACAGGTGATATTTCGCAGGGTATCGTACATTCCCACTTTGTCGTAGAGATAGTCGAAATGGCCGAAATCGAGATAGCTGCGGTAAACAGCCGGATTATAAGCTTCGGCAATAAAAATAATATTCGGAAACTGTTCCTTTACTTTAGGAATCACCCACGACCAAAACTCAACCGGCACCATCTCGGCCATGTCACAGCGAAATCCGTCGATTTGTTTGCCTGCCCAAAACAGCAGAATATCCAGCATTTTAGCCCATGTATCAGGAACAGGAACGAAATGCTTCGTGTGACCACCCTGATAATCGACTCCATAATTTAGCTTGACCGTTTCGTACCAATCGTTTACCGTAGGATGAGCCGAAAAGACGTCGTTGCCGCTCGCCTTGGCCGGATATTCATGGTAAGGAGCTTTTTCGTCTTTCAACAGGTTGAATTGTCCTGCAAAAAACTGATTGGGAATGTAGTAGAAATTATTTTGCGGATTGAAAGCGTGATTGGTATTGTCATTTTCACCCAGATCGGCAACACCGGCCGGTTTGGCATCCGAAGCGTACTGACGTGCCACATGGTTAGGCACAAAGTCAATCAGCACCTTCATTCCTGCTTTATGGGTTCGTTCCAGCAAGGCCTCAAATTCCTGCAACCGGTTAGGAACATCGGTTGCCAAATCGGGATCCACGTCGTAATAATCCTTGATGGCGTAAGGCGAGCCGGCTTTTCCTTTGACAATAGCCGAATGGTCTTTGCGTATTCCGAATTCCGAATAATCGGTCTGGGTAGCGTGTTCAATCACACCGGTGTACCAGACATGAGTCACGCCAAGTTCCCGAATGCTTTTCAGGGCTTTTGCCGTGATAGCGTTGAATTTTCCGCATCCGTTGATATCGATTGACCCGTTGGGAAGATTGACATGAGTAGTATTCCCGAACAAGCGGGGAAGTAGCTGATATATAACAAATTTAGAAGACATAATATTTATAGAGACATAAGTCTGAATGTTAGAATCAAAACTTATATGTTACATTTTTAGAAAGAGCTCAGCTGTAATGGTTTAATTACAACATCAATTCACTTCTCACTTTCTTCGTTAGTCCTTTGATAGTCAAATCGTACGACAAACGAATCCATTCTTCGATTTTCGCATCGGGGATCGTATCATTAAGCAAAACGGTGTTCCAGTGCTTTTTATTGAGGTGATAACCGGGTTGAACAGCCGCATATTGCTCCCGCAGTTCAATGGCCAGTTCGGGATCACACTTCAGGGCAATGGTGGAGTCTCCGTCGAGAGCAATAATGGCGTACATCTTGCCACCCACCTTCAACACCAGATGCTCTTCACCGAAAGGGAAAGTCTCCTCGGTGTGAGGCAATGTGATGCAAAATTCCCGTGCAGAAATAATATCCATACGCAAAAAAGTGAATTGGTTTGCAGAACAAATATACGGCAAATCTTTGAAGCATGGGATTGCAATTGTATTGATGCTTTCATTTTCTTATCAAACAAGAATACTGTTACCTCCATCTCAACGATCTGTTTTTAATCAGAATCTCAAATTTGAGAAAAAGAATTAAATTTGAACCTGAAATAATAAAAAGGATAGGTCAGCATGAGTACAGATTTACGCCAGCGTAGTCTGCAAGTCAAATAAACAAAATCAGGTTATTCATGAAAACGACAAAGAAAGAACAAGGATTCTCAATAATAGGTTCTAATCCCTCCATATATTGCACTATTTGCAAATGGGTTGTAGTAATTATTGGAGTTTGTGTAATATTTCAATGCAAGAACCAGAGAAATGTAAATACATATCAATTTGTCTTGAAACCCACAACTTCGTTAGACAAATATCCTTTTTATGTTGACCGTGTTGTATATTCTTATACAGAATATAAAGACAGTATGAATGTTCAGAGAACGATAATTTTCAATACTGGCAAACAGATTAAAACAGAATATTCACTATATAGAACAGTTGATACTATTTACTTAGGCACTATTGATGGTTACAGTAAACATATAAAAGAACCTTATTTAATTAAGAAAAAAGGACAAACAGTTCAATATGTAAGTTTTAATGGGAATTCCACTTCTTTAGGAGGATCAACAACTTATCAAAAAGACACGATAGCCCACTATTATAAACGACCAATGAAGTTAAGTAAATATTTTGGGAGAGAAGTTGCTTTTAATTCAGCTATGGATGTGCCATTTTTTGTTGATTCAAAGGGAAGAACAATTAAGATAAGTTGTTTTGAGTTGCAGTCAATACACTGTAATGAGTCAAACAGATAATCCCGTCCCGTCGGATTTGTAATCCGACGACGGAATGGAGCTTCGGGATCTGTGATCCTAAAATAATATAAGAACTTGTTTATTAAATACATATCGGATTAAAAATCCTAATACTCAATACCCCCCCGGATTGCAAATCCGGGGGAACGAAATCGGTAAAGGAGAGTCTATATTATAGAATTTAGCCTATGAGAAATTTTAATATTTTCGCAATTATAGTTCTGATCATGGCCACTTTTTGTAGTTGTAATAAAAAACATTGG
>JAUZOF010000612.1 GCA_030706585.1 Bacteroidota bacterium | reverse complement strand
TTGCTGATATTAAGGTTGATACACAACACACAACGCTGAATAACAAATACATAGATTTACTCATCTACAATGAAAAATACATACTTGTATTTGAAAATAAGATTTTTCATTGGCTGGCAAATCCACTAGATGAGTATGTCAATGATATCCAACAAAGGTATCCGAAATTAACGCCTTACTTTTTTGTATTATCCCAATCACCAATAAAAACACCTTTAAATTGGCCTAATATATTAATCAAGGATATATTCACCCATATAAAGAATAATGTAAACTTCAGTTTTACAAATAAATGGGATTATTTTATTTCCGATTTCTTAAACCATTACATAGAAGATAATTTCAATATGAATCAAGAAGAGTTTGATTTCTACAAGAAGAACTTTGCTAGAATTATTGCAGCGAACAATGTAACAAATGTATTTATTGAAGAAACCATCAATAAAGTAAAATCGTTCTTGCCAGAAGGTTCCATTTCAAAGCAAAGTGGAATCAATGATTGGGGTAATAAATATTCCAGAGCTGTAAGATTATATCCTATTGATAAGACAGAAAACAATGTTGTTTTGATCTTTAGAGAAGATGGCAAATTTAATATAAGTGCATACTATTACAAAGATTACGTAACCCATTATTCAGAAATACATAAAGCTGTAGGTTCTCAAAATTATAAATGTTGGGATGAAGTTCGTAAATCCATTGTATGTTTGACACTCCATGACAATTGTCTCTTTGTGAATCTTGATGATGCAATTCAAGAATGCTGTTTACAGCTCGAAAAAATGCAGAGCTATTTTATGAATTAACCACCTGGTTTTGCTTTTATATTCAACCCCTCTTTCGCGTGAGTTTAAGAAGTAACTTCTGGCTCGGGTTTAGCGAAAGCGTAACCCGTGCCCAAAACTCAGACAGCTTGTAGCTGTCGTATTTGAAAAGTCTCAATGCGCCTAAGTTGTTGCCTTCTGGAGTACAGAATTCTTCGAATTCTAAAACAGCTACAAGCTGTTTGGATTTCCAGCACGAGATATGCTTCGCTAATCTAGCGCTAGTGGGAGTAGGCGGAGCCATACGTTTAACGGCAGACTGCGGAAATTAAATGTTGTGGGATTGGGTGGTGGATAGGCTCCATCCAACCGGGGAATGTGATATTTATACCATATTATCAGACAAAAAAAATGCTCCGACTTACCACAATAGTTTAAGTCGGAGCATTGTATAAAGTGAGCATGTACGTATTTACTCTTCTGAATTCTTCTTGTGCAAATACTTCATTTCCACAATAAAAGCAATCAATAATCCCAGTCCGCCGAATAGTAATACCGAAGCGCCATAGATCACTCCTACTGCCTCATAGGCATTATGGCTCATATTCTCATAGTTGAATCCCACCACAGTGTTTAGACAGATAAAATAACCGATCAACAAGCCCAATCCGATGCCCAGTAATAAACAGGCGACTTTCAGAGTTCCGAATCTTTGCAATCCTTCCAGTCTTATCGGAAGCGAATGTTTTAATTCGAGCATCGAAGGGTCAAGTTTATCACCGAGCTTTTCAATAATCGTAAGACGCTCTTTTCTTCGTGCAAAAAGTTCAAACAGTTTGTAAATTCCCAGGGTAATGATCCCGACAACCAAAGGGGCTGTAATAAATTCCATCATAGTGTTTTCATTTTAGGTGAATAATTTGGTTCTTTGCAAGGTTTGACGCAACTTCACGAAAACGGTTACAGGATTTGCCTGTTTTTTATTTTTCCTATTCAAGACTGTAACCAAACCGGAACCATTGCGTCTATTCACTATATGGACAATCAGGAGGAATTAAAATATATTCAACGCATTTGCAATGGAGAGACTTATTTGTTTTCGTCTCTTCTCAATCGCTACAGTCGTTCCATATATTCGCTAATTGCGCGGATAATTCCTTCCCGGGAAGATGCTGAAGAGTTGACACAGGACACTTTTCTGAAAGCGTTCAGGAAACTGGATTCCTTTAAAGGAGATTGCAGCTTCTCTACCTGGCTTTTTCGCATCGCCTATAACACGGCAGTGTCTGCCACCCGGAAAACCCGGATTGTATTTCCGGTTATAGATGAGGCTATTATCAACCGGGTTTCTGATGATGCTGCGGAAGCTGCTTTCGAAGAAGATGCAAATGAAGAACTGTTGCATAAACTCGAAACTGCCATTGGTAAGCTGAATATTGAAGAAAGAACATTGATCACACTTTACTATTCAGAAAACAAACCGATTGCGGAAGTGGCATCCATTCTGGAAATGTCCACTGACAATGTGAAGATTAAACTCTTCAGGGTCAGAAAAAAGTTGTATGTATTAATGGATATAAACAAACCATCATGAAACGGGATAAAGCTATAATCAAAGCATTGGATAAGTTTGAAGCACCGCCGCTTTCGGCTGATTTTAATACTCAGCTGATGAAGAAGATATCGGAGGCTGCTGCCCAAAAAGAGAAACGGGCTTTTATCGTCAATATCTGTATAATATCAGTCGTGTCATTGGGGCTGGTAGCTATGGCGATTTATCTTCTCAGGGATTATATCACTTCGGACATAGCCTTTCGAATGCCGGTATTTCATATTGTTTCCGGTCCTGCATCACACTATCTCTTTTTTGCTTACATTGCGTTTCTTGCTTTATTATTGTTGGGACTGGACTATTTCTTCCGTCACCTGAGAGAGAAAAAGAAAGATAAGTACCTGAAGCATTCCCATTGATGGTAAGAATAAGCTAAATGTACGACTGGCGGC
>JAUZOF010000611.1 GCA_030706585.1 Bacteroidota bacterium | reverse complement strand
TAACGTCGGTTTCGTATCTGGAAGACAATGTCTCAAACCTCTTCTCGACGTGGGAAACAAAACTTTATTTCAACAATATAACACATACAATGGACGATACGCACCGGCCGGATGTGGCGATGCACATGGATATGCCCGGTAAAAGCCGCACCGGAGGTTATTACACCACATTGAAAGGGCGCACCGGCCGACACCGTATTGTGTTGAGTCAGGATTCGTATTACAACCAATCGTGGGCAGACATGACCATGTACCCGAAAGATGGTAGCAAGGAACCGATGTTTATGTACACATGGCCAGACGTACGGACGTTGAATGTTTCAGTCTATGTTGAAGATCGCTACATGATCGATTCGAAAGATGCTTTACAGGTTTCGTCTAAAATTTCGTTTCAACGGGATGGGGAGCAGAGCAATTTTGGGTATGAGAGTATGAAAATTTATTACCCGGATATGGCTCAGTTTCAGAACCGCTTGCTGTGGAATGTATCGGCCAAATATACACATTATTGGCAGGATGTGCAGTTGAAATTGGGTGGTAGTTACGGCGATCGTGCACCCTCGGTGACAGAAGCTTACGGATTTTATCTCTACAACAGCTTCGATAATTACGATAACATCGGGAATCCGCATCTCAGGAACGAATCGTCAGCCGAGGTAAACGGAGCATTTGTACTGAACAAACCGACTTATAGTGTGACACTGGACGCATCATATTTCTATTTTTTCAACTACATCATCGGAAAACAGGAATCGTATGCTCCGATGACAATCGGCGCTTCAGGAGTGAAGGTGTACCGGAATCTGAATCATGCCCAGATCTTTAATGCCGGTTTGGAAGCCAAGGTGTTGTTTTTGAATAATTTTCATTGGGTCAATCATTTGACTTATAGCAGAGGAACGGACGATATAGAAAATCCTTTACCATTGATAGCGCCGTTCGGTTATACCTCAGCCATTGAATTTTTCCGAAAACGTTTCTCTGCAGAGGCGGAGGTGCAGGGAGCAGCCCCACGCGATTGTTACCGGCCGGATTATGGCGAAAGCAGGACTCCGGGCTATGCTTTATTGAATTTGTCTGCCGGTTATGATTTCCCGGTAGCGCATCATACGCTTTCGGTGAAAACAGGAGTGGAGAATCTGTTCGACCGGCAATATTCGACCTATGCCGATTGGAATCATATTTTACGCAAAGGAAGGAATGTCTTTATCAATTTAAAACTAACTATATAAATGGAATTAAAACAGTCACACATGAAAACAAGACAAAAAATGCGGTTATCCTTTTTGCGAGATGGGCTAATTATTTTTACTATCCTGTTATCACTCAACAGTTGTAGTCACAAACATGGGCAACCTGAAGGTGCTACTGCCGAATTTCCGTTAGGAAAAATTGAAATTCAGGGATTGAATGGTGCTGCTTGTGGCGCTCCTGGTTATATTGCTAAAGAAAAAGGCTTTTTTGCCGCAGAGGGATTGGATGTAACACTTGTCAGTGGTACGTTCGAAACTAATAAAACAGGACTGGCCAGTGGAAAGTTTCCGGTGGCAATTGGCGATTTTCAGTTCTTTCCGTCTATCAACGAGGGCCTACAGATTAAATTGATAGCTGGTTTGCATCAGGGCTGCATCAAACTGGTGGTTCCTCCGGGGTCGAAGATCAAAACTGCCAAAGATCTGGCCGGAAAACGTATCGGGGTGGACGAAATAGGAGGAACTCCAATGGCAATCAGTAGCGTTTATTTGGCCAATGCCGGAATTGATCCAAAAACGGGAGTCAACTGGCTGGCTTATCCGGTGGAACTGCTACAAAAAGTAGCAGAAAAAGGAGAAGTGGATGCCGTGGCTTTGTGGGATCCGTTTGGCACTCTGGCTGAAAAAAAAGGTTATACAGTGCTGTGCGATATAGGCAAACATCCCTTGTTTGCAGGTAGGTATTGTTGTTGCCTCTATGCATCGGCAGAGCAGTTAAAGGACTATCCGGAGCGTATTAAAGCTATTTTGCGGGCATATAACAAAGCCAGTGAATGGATTGCCACGCATCCTGAAGAAACGGCAAAACTGATCATCAAGAAGAAATACATTTCCAGCGACGATCCCGAGCTGATTACGGAACTGATAAAGAGTTACCAGTATCATTCGCATCACAATGCAAGCACACCGCTAAAAGCAAAAGAAGATGCACTCTATTTTACCGATCAGTTGAAAAAAAAGGGATTCCTGCCGAAGAATATTGATACTCAAAAATTTGTGGATGGTTTTTACTACGAGTTACCCGTTGAACAGAGTAAAACGGCGCATCAAACAATGGTGGCCGGAGGCCATGGCATGTAAAACGAAATGCTATTGAAAGTTATGCCGTTTGATTTACTGAGTAGCGCTGTGGTGTTTTTTTCTTATAGAATAAGAATTTAAGGAGAAGTTCGACCCTTTTTATTCGACAATAATCTAAATAAGTAACCGGATGAAATTAAATTATCCATTATATATTGACGAAGCAAACAGTATTGTTTACGCTTGGTTTAAGAGAATGCAATATAAGGGAGGAACTGTTACGTCAGATTTAGAACCGAAGTTGATTTTGTTTGAAGATATATATTACGATATCTATCAAAAGGTCGGAAATGAAATTTTCGTTGACTTGTTTAGCAAGATGCATAGCAATATACGCCAGTTTTTTCCACTCGACGAAATTCAAAACCGCGAAATATACCTATGGTTCGAAAACGATGAGCTTGTCGGAAGCATTCGGATTCATCATAACACAGAG
>JAUZOF010000610.1 GCA_030706585.1 Bacteroidota bacterium | reverse complement strand
TACCAAGTGTGTAAACCTTATCGAAACCGGCATGAACGGCATTGACGGAAAAGGTGACGTTACCTGGTCCACAGAACTCTTCCCCGGACAAGGCCAATCCCCGACTTCACTATCCTGGGATAAAATCTGCCCTCCCAAAGAGTGTCTGCTGGCAGAACTTTATTTGTATAAAAATGAATTCCAGAAAGTAAAGGAAAACTGTATTGCGATTATCAAACGAGGAGGTGAGAACGAGGCTTCTTATCAGATAAATCTGAGTGAAGGTTCAGGTGACTGGAAAACATTCGGCAGTTCTTATGTACGTAAAGAGCAGATTTGTGTCCAGTTCTATGACTATTCATTGCACCAAACCAACCGTTACGTAGATTATTATTCAAACACCTACCCAAACAAATATTACCTACGCCCGACAAGCGTCGGAATGAATCGTTTCAGCACTCAATTAATTGCCGGAATTCCGAATGACAAATACCGTGGTTCAGGTGTGACATTTGCCCAGCAAAACGGGAATTGGGTTCTCAACAAGTTTCTTCTGGCCAATCTGACCGCTGACAAAATCTACACCAACGATGTTCAGATTTGCCTATACAGGGCTGCTGAAATTCATTTATTTCTTGTAGAAGCATTGGTGGGTATGGGGCATTTTACAGAAGCTCTTGCGTTTCTTAATAAAGGCGTCAGTTCGTACTATAATTCAACCACTGGTAAATTCAACGCTCCATTTACCGAATACCCAACCAGCCTGTATCGCACCTCATCAACCAGCGACCAGGCAAATAGCGGTATCCGTGGCCGTGTTGGTCTCGATGCAGTCGGAACATTTGCACTCTCTTCAGCATCAGCACTGGATACGCTCGTTAACATGCGTCGCCTTGACTCACTCATCGTAGAAGAGTCGAGCCTGGAATTTGCCGGTGAAGGTAAAGCCTACTTTGCGATGAACCGTATGGCCCGCCGTTGGAGTGCAAATGCCGACCGTGCCTGGGCTTCTCAATGGACTGCAAAAGTTGGAAATCCGAATCCGAATAACCTTTGGGGTACAGATGTACAAAGTGTTTGGGCCTCTAAAGTGGGGGCCAAATACACCAATGGCAACGGCGCTACGATTAAGTCTTCACTCGAAACGAGTCTTGATAACTGGTTTATCAAATACAAAGTCACTGAATAATTTATTCAATGAAATAGAAGTCAAACCTGACAGGGACTAAAACCCTGTCAGGTTTGCTTTTTACTTTTCAGGCCTCCACTTTGTTATATTCAAAAAAAGATATTCATGATTTTCCCTAAATTCAGGAGTTTACTTCTTCTTGGTCTTCTTCCTCTAACCGTCAATGCACAGACGCAAAAAGATGTGGTTTTTGACCCGGAACTGAATCAGTTCATCACCAAAACCATTGAACCACAGCAGCGCACCCTACGTTACCGCCCCGATGGGCAAGATTTTGTCATTGTCAACGGTCATCGCAAATACAACCGGGCACTGTACGGAACCAATACCGGCTTCCGTGTGGAAACGGGAGATCTGCCTGAATACGGCCTCTATATGCCCAACATGGGCGGTCATTTCCACTTTGGATTGATGGACGGGGAAAAGCAAATCTGGCTGAGTCAGGCCAAACGCATCGAAAGTCGTTACCGTGCCGGAAGCCGCATTTACACCATTACCGACCCGATGCTGGGAAATGGGAAAATCATCATCACAGCTTTAGCTTTGGGAAATGCAGAAGGAATGATTCTCAAAACAGAATTTATCAATACACCGAAAAACGCCGAACTGGTCTGGGTATATGGAGGAGCTTCCAACAAACGCTTTTCACGCGAAGGAGATTTGGGCGTTGACCCTGAGGATGCCTTTGACCTGAAACCGGCAAATTGTACGAATAATCTTTTTGATGTAAATAAACACCGCTTCAATCTTTGGTATGGAACTGATAAAGGATTGGTGGAAGCCGCCCGCAAAGGAGAAAACACATCGAACGCAGACGCAAAAAAACGCCCGCGTCAGATGTGCGGTATTTTCCCGACCGGTTCAGAACTGAAGATTAGCGATGCTTCTCATTTGGAAAATCCGGCTTCCTTATGGAAGGCTGCGGCTTCGGAAGCCCATCCGGTCATTGCTGGCAAGAAAACAGTTAAAGGAAACCCGACGCTCTATTTTACGATATACAATCCGGCTTCCAATGCCGATATTCAGGGTAATGATTTAGCCGTCCTTTTCAATCAGGCCGAAACAGCCCGCAAGAAAATTGCCAACCGGATTAAAATCCTGACACCTGACCCATTTTTCAACACTCTTGGCGGGGTGCTGGCTACAGCAGGTGATGCCATCTGGGAACCCGATTCGTACCTCCACGGGGCGGTCGGTTGGCGAATGCGACTGAACGGTTGGCGCGGACCGTACACCGGGGATGTACTCGGTTGGCACGAACGTGCCCGTGGACACTTCGACGGTTATGCCGCATCGCAGGTGACCAACGTTCCTCAAATCTATAATCATCCGCAACAGGACACTGCGCTAAATCTGGCTCGCTCAATAAAAAAATGGGGCACGCCGATGTACAGCAACGGTTACATCTGCCGTAATCCGAACCAGAAAAACGTCATGCACCATTACGATATGAATCTCTGCTACATCGACGAGCTGCTCTGGCACTTCAACTGGACGGGCGATATGGCTTATGTTGAAAAAATGTGGCCCGTTCTCGAACGTCATCTCGATTGGGAAAAGCGCAACTTTGACCCGGACAACGACGGGCTGTACGATGCCTACTGC
>JAUZOF010000061.1 GCA_030706585.1 Bacteroidota bacterium | reverse complement strand
AGCACTTCGATTGAACGTTACGTTACGTTTAGGTTAAACGCAATGCTACGTTCATCTTCTTCAAAACTGACATTATAACTATTTACACAAATGAAGAAACTGTTATTCACTCTCCTGCTAGCGGCATTATTTATTCAAGCAGGAATTTCTCAAAAATATGCACGCAGATTTGCCGACTCGGAGATGAAACGCTTCCCGCAGGCATACCAACTGGACCATGGCAAACGACTCTTCTTCGGATACTCACAAGGATTGGGCTGTCTGGCTATGCTGAAAATGTGGCAAGCCACCGGTGACCGGAAATATTATGAATATGTACGCCAATGGGCTGATACCATCATCAATGACAAAGGTCAGATTTATCTCTACGAACCAGAAAGCCACAACATCGACTTTATCAATCCCGGGAAAATCCTCTTTACTGTTTACAAGGAGACTAAACAGCCAAAATACAAAATGGCAATGGACAGCCTCCGAGAACAGATGAAGACTCATCCACGTACCTGCGAAGGTGTATTCTGGCACAAAGAAATGTACCCACATCAAATCTGGCTCGATGGACTTTACATGGGCGCTCCGTTCCTGGCAGAATATGCTGTAACGTTTAACGAACCTGCATTGCTCGACGATGCCATTCATCAACTATTAGTCGGCGCTAAACGGACATACGATGCCAAAACCGGGCTTTTCTACCATGCCTATGACGAAAGCCGTTCGCAGAAATGGGCAGACAAGACAACCGGCCACTCGCCTAACTTCTGGGGACGCAGCATCGGCTGGTTCTTTATGGCACTGGTGGATGTGCTTGACTACGTTCCACAAAACCATCCTCAACGGGGTGAATTAATCAACCTGGTAAAAGGACTTACCGAAACCCTTCCCAAATATCAGGACAAAAACGGTCTCTGGTTTCAGGTCGTTGACCAACCCAACCGGGAAGGAAACTATGCAGAAGCATCAGCGTCATCCATGTATATGTACGCCATTGCCAAAGCGGTAAACAAAGGTTACGTGGATAAAAAGTACCACAAGATTGCCTTGAAAGCATTCAAAGGCATTACACAAAAATTAATCAAGAAAAATCAGGATGGTACACTTTCCCTGACACAATGCTGTGCTGTTGCCGGATTGGGTGGTAATCCTTTCCGGGATGGTAGTTACGACTACTACATCCACGAGAAAATCAGGGATAACGACGCAAAGGCGACTGGACCGTTTATCATGGGGTGTATTGAATTAGGTAAATAAGCGAAGCTGTACAAACTATCCTGCCACACAGCACATTTCAGACCACACTAAACACTGCTTATCAACTATTTACACAATCAAAATCAAAAGCATAAGCCTTTAAATCAAAATAAGAATCCTCATCTGCATTACATTCAATAAATTCGCAGTTATTGACTTAATGTAATCTAATCAACACTATTATCATGAAAAAAATCATTACCACCATTGCTTTGGGCGTGGCAGTCTCTGCTGTTGCCTCAGAATTCATCTGGAACGGTATGCAGGATTCCAAATTCTGGGATACCTCTACTGCCAATTTCTTTGACAAAGACTTTTTCCTACCTATTCCTGTTGCTTATACCGCCGGAGGTAAGGCTGTCTTTGATGATACCCGCGACCTGACTTCTGGCAAAACGCTTTATGTAATTGGTGACATCAACGGTGACTCCATTAAAGTCAATAATGACACCTGTCAATACATCATGCGGGGTAAAAAATCAGGGACTCAGGCGGCTCAATTCAGTGGCACAGGCGTTCTATATAAAACCGGCGCTGCTGAACTTGTATTGGACTCAATCACCAACCTCAAAGGCACAGTTATCAATAAAGGAACAATCAGCCAGCTCACAGCAGGAACCATTAACATCATCGGGCCAAGCCTTAAATTTACAGGGGATGCTTCTGTAAAATATGGACAGGCACAGACCGATAAAAAATCTGTTTGCACATCTAGCTTCAATATTCCGGCCGGTGTGACTGCCAATATTTATTTTACAAGATATCAAACGATTACAAATACACTCACTGGGGGAGGGACTTTAAACTTCTTCAGTTCAGGAGAACGCTCAATTCTAGCAATCGACGGTGGTGCGAACTGGAGAGACTTTACAGGTCCAATCAATATCTGTAAATATAACATGGGCTACAACCCCGGATTTAATGGATTAATTCTCCAAACAAATAAAAACTGGGCACAAACTAAAAAAGTAGTAAACGCTCCGGGAGACACAGTGACAGTTGCAGATCCTCAGGCTGATAGCACATTTTACAACAAATCAGTAACAATAAAATCGGGAGCAACTATTTCAGCCAGTTCTTCCGGCACCCGCTGCTATATGGTTGGGGAATTGAAAGCAGACGATGAAACCTCAACTGTTTACGGATATTATAGATCTTCCACATCCCCGATTATCTACTGGATGTTAGGTAGCTCAAATACCAACAGCACATTGCCGGCAACAATCCGTCCGCAAACATTCCGTCCTGACAACAAAGTGGGATTAATCAAAGTAGGTACCGGTATCTTAAAACTGACCAGTGGTAAAAACTATATCACCGCAGGTATTGAGGTGCGTGAAGGTAAGTTATTCGTTAGCAATCCTGAAGGAACCCGTTCCGGCACAGGACATCCGGCAGTAACAAACGGAACCATTCTTACTGTGCAACCAGCCGGAACATTAGGTGGCACTGGCCGCATTTCAGGTTCTGTGGATTGCTACGGCAAGCTTGAGCCGGGTGAAGATGCAATCGGTACCCTTACCCTTGCTGACACGCTTGGCGCTGTTTCTCCTAAAAAAGTAGAACTGATTCTTCGCCCGACTGCCGTTACCACTATGGAGGTTCAGTCAGGAAACAATTACGACAAAATCGTGGGCGCTGACTCTCTTCGCTTCGATGGTAAATTGGTGGTAAAAATGGTGTCTGGCGGAACTATCACCACTGGCGATACACTTAAACTATTTAATGCAAAAGCGATATCTTCAAAATCAGTTGGTTTTGCTTCCGTTGAGCTTCCATCGGTTTCCGGTATCGAATGGGACCAGACTAACCTGAATACAAACGGTTATATTGTTGCTAAAAGCGCAAGTGGCGTTCGTAATACATTAACTGAGAAAATTGCGTTGTTCCCGAATCCAACCAACGGAGTATTTACCGTTTCGGTTCCGGAAGGAAAAGGAATTTCTCTGACCGTTATCAACAGCCAGGGTGCATTGGTCGTTAGCCAGGCAATCAGCGCTGTTGAAAGCAAGGTAAGCCTTAACCACCTGGCCAAAGGCATCTATCTGGTAAATATCAAAACAACCGAAGGAACCATTACTCGCAAAGTTTCCGTACAGTAAATTCTTTTATCTTAATAGAAAATGCCTGCCTGCGAAAGCAAGCAGGCATTTTCATATCCCCCTTTTACACAATAAAATCCATACTCATTAAAGCGATCACGCTGAAGTTTTTCATTGAAAACAAATACGATAAAAGCTATGAAATCATCTCTCCTGTTAACCACACTCGGCTTCCTTTCTTCTTTATTTATTAATGCACAAACCTTAGCCTTTCCAGGTGCAGAGGGCTTTGGCCGCTTTGCTGAAGGCGGTCGAAATGGCGAGGTCTATTACGTGACCAACCTCAATGACACCGGCGCCGGCTCATTCCGCGATGCTGTGAGCCAACCCAACCGAACAATCCTATTTAAAGTCGGTGGAGTCATTCACATCAAAGAGCGCATTGCCGTCAAACCCAATATCACAATAGCCGGGCAGACAGCTCCCGGTGAAGGCGTCACAATTTACGGAAACAGCGTCTCGTTTACAGGAGCTGACAATACGATTTGCCGGTATATCCGTTTTCGCATGGGTAAAAACGGAACGCATGGAAAAGACGCTGCCGCTTTAGCAGAAGGCAAGAATATGATTTTCGACCATATCTCTGTTTCCTGGGGACTGGATGAAAACTTCTCAATCAGTGGCAAAGACCCGCAAAACATTACCATTCAGAATTCCATCATCGGACAGGGCCTGCTCCCCCACTCCTGCGGTGGACTCATTCAGACAAAAGGCGGAGTAACCATTTTCCGAAACCTCTATATCGACAACCACACCCGCAATCCCAAGGTGAAAGGATTAAATCAGTTTGTCAACAACGTTATTTACAATTGGGGGAAAGGTGGCGGCTATATCCTCGGCGGTGAGTCGGAAGGTCATACCGATGCCATGATTTGCAACAATTACTTCATTGCAGGTCCATCCACCGGAGTTCCTCCTTTCAGTCGTGGAAATGAAAATTTCCATCTATTTGCCCGAAATAACTTCTTTGACAAAAACAGAAACGATAAGTTAGATGGCGCATTGGTAGCTGACTCCGCATACGGAAAAGTCTCGTGGGAAATTCAGCCGTTAAGCACAATCCCATCTGTTACAATGTATCAACCGGAAGAGAACTACAACTGGATTGCCGATAATGCAGGAGCCTCTTTCCCTCAACGGGACAACATTGACCGGATGTTGATTGAACAGCTCTTGTCTTTGGGCAAAGAGGGAAAAACAATTGCCAACGAGACCGAAAATCCGGTTCAGGTGCTGGTAAATGCCAGCCCCGTATTTTCAAAAATAAAAGACAGCGATGGTGATGGAATACCCGACATATGGGAAAAAACCCACAAACTAAACCCGAAAGATTCGAAAGACGGCAAAAGTCATTCATTGCAAAATGATTATTCCAATCTGGAAGTTTATTTGAATGAATTGGTGGCAACGAAAGTGAATTTGCAGAAATAAGTTGATCAATTCGGGAAATAGGCGGTACAATATTACAGGTATATGTCTAAAAACACACATTCATCAAAATGATAAATTGTAATTTTGCAAACTACCTGACCAATAGCAAATAACTAATCCCAAATATCGCAATGGCTAAAAAAAAACACCTTCTATTGCTTTTACTCGCAACGCTTTTCTTCGCTCCTCTGAAAGCAGAAAAAGAGGTTTATCTTTTCGCTTACTTTATCAACAACGGACAAGACGGTCTTCACCTGGCATACAGTTACGACGGCCTGAAATGGGATGCCCTAAACAACGGAAACTCGTACCTCACCCCTTCTGTGGGCAAAGACAAACTGATGCGCGACCCAAGCATCCTGCAAGGTCCGGACGGAACTTTCCGCATGGTATGGACCAGCGGATGGTGGGACAGAATCGTCGGCTATGCCTCATCTCCCGACTTGATTCACTGGTCAAAACAGGATACCCTACCGGTGATGATGCATGAGCCAACGGCGAAAAATGCCTGGGCCCCGGAATTGTTTTACGACCAGAAAAGCAAAACCTACTACATCTTTTGGGCTTCAACTATCCCCGGACGTTTCAAGGAAATTGCAGAAACCGATAAAGAAAAAGGACTGAATCACCGTCTGTTTGCCGTTACGACAAAAGATTTCAATACATACTCAAAAACATTCGTATTCTTCAATCCTGACTTCAGTGCGATTGATGGCACTATTCTGAGACGAGGTAATGAAAACTGGATGTTTGTGAAAAACGAGAATCCTAACCCTCCTCAGAAGAATATTCGTCTGACCATTTGCAAGAACATCAAAAAAGGCTTCCCAACCAAGGTTTCCGAACCAATCACCGGAAACAAATACTGGGCGGAAGGTCCGACTCCGCTTGAAGTGGGTGAATATGTTTATGTCTATTTCGATAAATACCGCGACCACAAATACGGTGCTGTCCGCTCTAAAGACGGAAAAAGCTGGGAAGATGTTTCCGACCTCGTGACTTTCCCGAAAGGTATCCGTCACGGAACCGCGTTTAAAGTAAAAGAATCGGTATTGAAACAATTACTAAACCAATAAAACAGCCGACCTCCCCCTGCCCCTCCCAAGGAGGGCCGGGGTGGGGTCTCTTCTTCTGAATATGAAAAAAACTAACCTAATTACTACCGGCCTCCTTCTCTCCTGCGGCCTCTTTGCCCAAACAACCACCTGGCCGGAGGTAAAAACCGAAGCCAAACCCTTCACCCGTTGGTGGTGGATGGGAAATGCCGTGGACCAGCAAAACCTCACTTACAATCTTGAACGATATGCCAAAGCCGGATTGGGTGGTGTAGAAATCACTCCTATCTACGGTGTAAAAGGCAATGAGTCACGCAACCTGCAATACCTTTCGCCGCAATGGATGGCACAGCTCAAACATACCGAAGCCGAAAACAAACATCTGGGCATGGAGACTGATATGAATAACGGTACCGGATGGCCATTCGGTGGCCCGACCGTTTCGGCTGAGGATGCAGCGACCAAGGTGATCTTCCAGGAATACAAACTGAAAGGCGGAGAATCGCTTGCGGAAAAGATTAAGGTAAATGACCCCAAACAGGTGAAATTTGCCCGGCTTTCCCGCCTTATGGCATTTTCTACGGATGGTAAAAAACTCGACATCACGGCAAATGTTAAAGCTGACGGTTCTCTCAACTGGACTGCGCCGCAGGGTGAATGGCGCTTAATCGGCCTCTTCATCGGCAAAACCCTTCAAATGGTGAAACGTGCTGCTCCCGGCGGACAGGGCTATGTGATGGATCACTTCTCGAAGAAAGCGGTTGATAATTATTTCAAACGTTTCGACGATGCCTTCAAATCGACAAAAACAGCATTCCCTAAGGCCTTCTTCAACGACTCCTATGAGGTATATGATGCAGACTGGACACCCGGTCTGCTTGAGGCATTTTACAAAATGCACGGCTATAAACTGGAGATGTACCTACCTGAATTTTTAGGTGGAGGAAATGATGAGACGCGCGCCCGCATTTTCACCGATTACCGGGTGACTATCGCTGAAATGCTGCACTCCAACTTCACCCAAAACTGGACCAATTGGGCACACTCTCACGGCGCATTGACCCGAAACCAAGCGCACGGTTCGCCCGGCAACCTGATCGACCTGTACGCTACAGTGGATATTCCGGAGTGTGAATCGTTCGGCATCTCGGAATTCAATATCAAAGGATTGCGTCGTGACAGTCTGATCAAGAAAAACGATTCAAATCTTTCTACGCTGAAATATGCCTCATCGGCTGCTCACATTTCGGGAAAACCATTGACTTCATCCGAAACGCTGACCTGGTTAACGGAACATTTCCGTACCTCTTTATCACAATGTAAACCGGACATCGACCTGATGTTCCTGGGTGGGGTGAATCACATGTTCTTCCACGGCACACCCTATTCACCACAGGATGCTGCATGGCCGGGTTGGTTGTTCTATGCTTCGGTGAATATGTCGCCGACCAACACCATCTGGAAGGATGCCAACGCGATGTTCAGCTACATCACCCGTTGCCAGTCATTCCTGCAATATGGCAAGCCGGACAATGATTTTCTGCTTTACCTGCCGATTTATGACATTTGGAATGACCAGCGCAAATCACCCTACATTGCCTTCTCCATCCACAATCTGGAAAAACAAGCACCGAAGTTTATCGACATGGTACACCAGATAACCAGCAGTGGCTACGATGTGGACTATATTTCCGACAATTTCATCAAAACGACTTCCTGCGAAAACGGACTTTTGAAAACCGTCGGGGGCAATACCTATAAAGCCATTATCGTACCGGATGTACACCTGCTTCCGGCTGATGTACTTGAAAAACTGGTTAAGCTGGCTGAAAACGGAGCTACCGTAGTCTTCACCGGACAATATCCGGAAGATGTTCCCGGTCTGGCTAATCTGGATAAACGCCGTGCGATCTTTAAAACACTGGCGGCTAAATTGCCGAAACCTGCTTCATTTGGTCAGGTTTCCGTGCTCAATTACGGCAAAGGACGCATCATTACCGGCAGTGATTACAATAAAACGCTGAGTGCCTGTGGAGTTAAAGAGGAAGAGTTTAAAGCCGACCTGGGTGGTAAATGCATTCGTCGTAAAAATGAAACCGGCTATCACTATTTCATGAGCAACCTTCAGGGAAAAGATATTGACACCTGGGTGACTTTAGGTGTGAATGCACAGTCTGCAATGCTTTTTGACCCGATGACGGGCAAAAGCGGGCTGGCTAAAATCCGCAAACAAGACGGTAAAACGCAGGTCTATCTGCAACTGGCATCTGGTGAATCAACTATTCTGAAGACCTTCAACGACGCCGATGTGAAAGCTGAACCGTGGAACTACTTTACAGCAGACCAGTTGAGCCTCAACATCGATAAAGGCTGGAACTTATCCTTTACCGAAAGCGAACCAGCCATCAACGGAACATTCAACATCGACAGACTTTGCTCGTGGACAGAACTCGACAATCCGAATGCTAAAGTCAATGCAGGTTCAGGAAAATACAGTGTTACATTCGATTTACCTGCAACTGAGACAAAACGCTGGGTACTTGACTTGGGCGATGTGCGTGAAAGCGCCCGCCTGACCATCAATGGTCAGACCGTGGGTACTTTGTGGGCGGTTCCTTATCGTGCTGAAGTCGGACAATTCCTCCATCCGGGTAAAAACACCCTCGAAGTGGAAGTAACCAACCTGCCAGCCAACCGCATTGCCGATTATGACCGTCGCGGGGTAGAATGGCGCAAATTCGAAGAAATCAACATGGTGGACATCAAATACCAGAAAACCAAATACGGACACTGGGCGCCAATGCCTTCGGGCCTGCTCGGACCAGTTCGGTTGATTCCGGGGAAATGATATATTAAACGCCCAAAGCTGCTTGAGTTTTGGGCGTTTTTCTTTATTTCCTTTTTTGAGTATCTACCGATCCGAATCCTCCTGCGACCGACCTGAAATCTCCTGCGACCGACCCGAGTAAAGCTACTACCACCCAGAATTAAGCTGCGACCGACCTGAATTGAGCTACTACCGATCCGAAATCTCCTGCGACCACACCGAAATCTCCTTCTACCGACCCGAGTAAAGCTGCTACCACCCCGAATTGAGCTGCGACCGACCGGAATTGAACTGCGACCGGTTCGCATTAAACTACTACCGACCGGAAATCGCCTGCGACCGATACGAAACGAATAGCGACCGGCTTGTTCTCTATTTCTACCGGTTTTATTCGATCTATTCTCTGTAATAGCCATTAAAAATCAGCTTAACGACAGAGAGATAAAGCATTTACAACCTCCGCCATTCCTTAATTTAACTAAAAAAACAAACCGACTATGGCTTTGTCTCAAATTCTGAATCTCAAATGCGAATTAAAACACTATTTTTGCCGTCGAAAATTTGCATTAATCACATAACTATTTAAACTATGAGAAAAACATTGAAGCTGTCAATGTTCCTGATCGCTCTGGTAGCTGCATTTTCATCATGTAGCAAACAGATGGGACCATTGTCGTCAGATCTTTTCAAATGTACTCCTAACCCGCTTGAGGCTAAAGCCGGCAAAGTGGAAGCTACTATCGAAGGAACTATTCCTGCTAAGTATTTCAACAAGAAAGCAGAAGTTACCGTTACTCCGGTGATGGTATTCGAAGGCAAAGAAGTGGCATCTGCACCTGTTTACCTTCAGGGTGAGAAAGTAAAAGCAAACAACCAGGTTATCAACTACAAAGAAGGTGGTAAAGTGGTGGTTCCTGCAAGCTTTACTTACGAAGAAGGTATGAGAAGCTCTGAGCTTTACCTGACTTTCAAAGTGAAAGTGGGCAGCAAAGAGTATTCTATTCCCCGCGTAAAAGTGGCTGATGGTGTTGTTTCTACTTCTGAAATCGCTACTGCTGCCGCTGCTACGCCGGCTATCGCTCCGGACAAATTCCAGCGCATCATCAAAGACGCTTACAAAGCGAACATCATGTTCCTGATCCAGCAAGCTAATCTTCGTGCAAGCGAGTTGAAATCAAAATCAGTTACAGATCTTCAGAAAAACATCAAATCAACTTCTGTTGCTGCTAACCAAAAGCTGACTGGCGTTGAAGTTTCTTCTTACGCTTCTCCTGATGGTGGCATGAAACTGAATACTACTTTAGCTGAAAAACGTGAGAAAAACACGTTGGATTACCTGAAAAAAGAGTTGAAAAAATCGAAAGTAAATACGACTCTTGATTCTAAATTCACTGCTGAAGACTGGGACGGATTCAAAGAGTTGATGGAAAAATCAAACATCCAGGACAAAGAGTTGGTACTTCGCGTACTTTCTACTTACCAGGATCCGGAAGAAAGAGAAAAACAAATCAAAAATATCTCTGCAGCATTCTCTACGATTGCTGACGAAATCCTGCCTCAATTGCGTCGTTCTCGCCTGACTGCAAGCTATGAAATCATTGGCAAATCAGACGAAGAGATCGCTAAACTGGCTAAAGAAAATCCTAAAGCGTTGAACGTTGAAGAACTGCTTTACGCAGCTACTATCCCTGGTGCTGACAAAGCGGCTATCTACAAAAGCGCAACTGAAATCTATCCTTCAGATTTCCGTGGATTCAACAACTTAGGTGTGGTTAACTACCAACAAGGTAAAATTGCAGAAGCAACTTCTTTGTTCAACAAAGCTAAATCAATCTCTGCTTCAGCTCCTGAAGTATCTATGAACCTTGGTTTGGTTGCTTTGAACAACAAAGAGACTGCTAACGCTGAGCAACTGTTCGGTAAAGCAGCTGGTGCAAGCACTTTGAGCGAAGCTTTGGGTACTCTTTACCTGAGAAAAGGCGAATATGCTAAAGCGGTAAGCGCATTCGGCGATACAAAAAGCAACAACGCTGCTGTAGCTCAAATCCTTGTGAAAGACTACAACAAAGCAAAATCTACTTTGTCTGCTGTTGCTACTCCTGACGCAACTACAAGCTACCTGATGGCTATCGTAGGCGCTCGCACCAACAACGAAAGCATGGTATTGAGCAACCTGAAAGATGCCGTAAGCAAAAACAGCGCTATGGCTAAGAAAGCTGCAACTGACATCGAGTTTGCTAAATTCACCAAAAACGCTGACTTCCTGAAACTGTTGAAATAATCCCAACCGTTTACAGCAACTCATAAATCAGAGGGTATTTCTTTTCGGAGAAATATCCTCTTTTTATTTTTGGGAAATAGTACTTTTGTCCTGATTTCCTCAAACCAAAACCAAATACGAATGTCTATAGCTATTGATATTACCGAACGCCGCCAACGTGCTATCGAGAACTTCCGGGCGGGATACAACTGTGCCCAGGCGGTTTTTCTCGCCTATTCCGACATATATAATGTTGAGGAAAAATTGGCCAAACAACTTGCCGCACCTTTTGGAGGCGGCATGGGACGGATGCGGGAAGTTTGCGGAGCCCTAAGTGGGGCATTTATGCTGGTGGGACTGAAATACCCGGCTGATGATCCCGAAAACAAAGCAGCCAAGATGGAAAACTATGCAGCGGTGCAACGAGTAGCAGCTCCTTTCCGCGAAAAGCATGGCACTATCATCTGCCGCGAGCTGCTCGACGCCAAACGTGCCAAACCGGAAGCCGATCTCGCAGATCCTTTCGGGGAATATCTGGCAAAAAATCCTTGTGCCCGCTTTGTGGCAGATACGGCTGAGATTATCGGGAGAGAACTGATAGGAGAATAATATTTTACCACTATGGCACTAAGAGCACCGGGCTTCACTAAGATTATTAGTGCAACTCTGTGACCTTGGTGCCTTTGTGCTTATTTAAGCAGTCTGCAGTGCAAACAACTTCCGGTTGTAATAAAGAATACAAAGCGTCAGTGTAGCCGAAATAAAGTCAGCAAAAGGAGTCGCCATCCATACCCCTTTTAATCCAAAGAAGTTTGGCAGGAAAAGAATCAAAGGAATCAGGAACAATACCTGTCGGGAAAGACTGAGAAAGATCGAAACCTTTACCATCCCGATCGACTGAAAGAAACTCGAGGTCACAATCTGAAAACCGATAATCGGCATCAGGAGCAAAGAGGTACGCAGGCCAAGCACCGAAAGCTCTATGAGCTTCGGATCAGTCGTAAAGGCCATCGCAATTTGCTTAGGGATAAACATCGCCATCGCAAATCCACACAAGGTAACCAACGAAGCGACACGAATGGTCAGCGATAAGGTCTGTTTCATCCTTTGGCGGTTGCCTGCACCGAAGTTGTACCCGATAATGGGCTGCATGCCCTGGCAAAAACCTATCACTCCCATCACCACCAGAACACCAAGACTGTTTATTACCCCATTGGCACCAATCGCTAACTCTCCACCGTGTTTTAGTAGCGCATTGTTAAGAATCACATTCACCATACAGGAAGCCACATTCATCAGAAATGGAGATAAGCCTATCGAAATGATGTGTTTGGCGATATCCATATCCAGCCGGATATATTTCATATGAAAACGGATATAACTGCTTTTACTACAGTAGTGGTGCATCACCACCACCGATGTGGTAAACATCGCAATCACCGTAGCAATCGCTGCACCTCGTATCCCCCAGTGAAAAACGAAGATAAACAGCGCAGCTAAAATTGCATTCAGAACCGCACTGATGAGCATGACCATCATCGCCTTGGTCGGATAGCCTGATGAACGCATCATGTTATTGAAGCTGTAGGTGAGGGTAGAAAATATGCTTCCGGGAATCAGGATTTGCATATACTCTCTGGCAAATGGAATCGTCTTTTCCGTACCGCCAAACCAACGGAGGATATCATCAAGCCAGTAAAATGCAGAACTGATAAAAAGCAGGGAGAAAAAGACCGACAGAATAATACTGGTTCCCAGGATGCGTTCTGCCTTTTCTTTATCTTTTTGCCCCAAAGCAATAGAGATACGAGTAGAAGCCCCGATACCTATCAACATTCCGAAGGCCGCCTGTAATATGACAATCGGGAAGGTAATAGCCAGTCCCGAGATGGCTAAAGAGCCCACCCCCTGACCGATGAAAATGCGATCCACAATGTTGTAGATCGCATTCACCATAATGCCGACAATAGCCGGCAAAGAATATTTGTAAAGGAGGCGACTAATTTTCTCCGTCTCGAAAGCTTTCGCCTTATCTTCGAAATTCTTCATTATACTTTTTCTTTCCAGTCGCCGTGCTGTTTGATTAATGCAATCAGTTTTTCAACAGCCTCCTCTTCCGGAATATTTTTTTCGACACAATAACGTACTACCTTCGGATTAAGCCCAGGACTTACAATAAAAGTCGCACCTGCTTTTACAGCAAGATCAACCTGTTCCGTAGTCAGTACAGTACCGGCACCAATTAACATATCCGGATAAGCTTTT
>JAUZOF010000609.1 GCA_030706585.1 Bacteroidota bacterium | reverse complement strand
TTTCAGACTAAAGTTGCTAATTATAGCCGCATTTGGATTTCCTCGTATGATCAATTTATTATATTGATACTTCGGAAAATAAAGAACCGTCATTACATTCTCGCCATTGTTCCAGAAAAGCTCAACCGATGTTTTATCGACAAGCATTCTGATTTTTACGACTGGATTTGTCCCAGAGAAATCCATTGGGGAAAAAATCTTTTGCTTAAATTGATCATTAAAATCAGTAATCCCGGAATGAGACCGGTCAATCAAAACGTTTCCTTGTTTCTTATCAAACCGGATCTTCAGATTTTCAGCTACATTACCTGTCGTAAGAACAAGGCTATCGGTTTTACTAAAGTCGGCAGAGAAGCTAAGGTTGTAACTTCCTGATTTTATTATATCGTTATCTGTCAACTGAATCGAAGATCCTGTATTTAATATAGTAGGTTCGTCGGGTTGACTTATATATTTTTCTAATTCAACAACAGGATTAAATCGCAATTTGTAACTATTGCCCTGTTGTGCTAATGTTATAGCTCTCGGAACAGTCATTGTACTTCTCCATGAAGTAGTCGGCACCTGACCGGCATATATCCAGTTGCTCATCCATCCAATAAAAATCCGTCGGCCATCTGATGCCGGCAGATTACTATAAGTAACACCTGCATAATTATCGGTTCCGTAATCTATCCACCTGACATCTGTAGTTTCAGTAGTAAAAACGTGACCGTCAAAATTTCCGACAAAATATTGCGTTGCCGTACCGCCATTTGGTCCGCCAAAGTTGCTGACCAACAGAACCCATTTTTTCCGGGTTGTACCCTCAATGGGTAATTGAAACAGATCCGGACATTCCCAGACACCACCATGCGCACCGTAATTTTCTCCAAAATAACTTTCGAAGGTCCAGTTCTTTAGATCCGGTGAGGAGTAGAAACTTACTTTATTCCCTGTGGCCAGAGTCATTATCCATTTCTTCTGCTCATCAAACCACATCACTTTCGGATCCCGAAAGTCTGCAATTCCCGGATTTGCCAATACCGGATTTTGACTATATTTTGTCCACCTGACACCTCCATCATTGCTATAGGCAATGCTCTGCATTTGCTGAGCCCCTGCATGGGTGAATATGGCTACAAGTGGATCCTCATCTCCATTTTTGAAACCAGACGTATTGGTAGTATCAACTACCGCACTACCGGAAAAGATTGCTCCCAGATTATCGGGAGATAATGCTATTGGCAAATCCTGCCAGTTAAATAAATCAGTGCTAATTGCATGCCCCCAATTCATGGGGCCCCAAACGCTTGCATTAGGATTATATTGGTAAAAGAGGTGAAATTGGCCTTTGTAATACACCAATCCGTTGGGATCGTTCATCCAATGTAAAGCCGGGGTAAAATGAAAATTCGGTCTGTAATTTACTTCCTGCAAGTTGACCAAATCATAATCTATTAGATTATCAATGTTACTTCCAGACTCTTTGCCACATGACGTAAACAGATGAGAAATAACAAAACACAAGAACACCTTATAAAATTTCATTATTTCCTTATTGATGTAATTAAAAAACTATTTAACTTGTATGGGGATATTATTCTACGTTGAATTAAAGCACGTGATGCAATGTAGCATCACGCACTTTGAATTAATGATTAAGAAACGATTATTTCTTATATGCTCTTACTTCATCCCAATAAATAGTTTGAGTATGATAAATTACATCCTGACAATGTGGAGCAATCAACACATTGTTGATCACAGCTGTACGACCTGCCGGAATGTCAAATGTAAGTTCCTGCCATTGTCCAACGGCAGGGTATTCAGTTTTCAACCAATCTTTTACAGAGCCATCGGCATTTTGAATTTCCAACTGAACAGTTCCTGCAGATTCTTTCAATACCATCACTGTGAATTTGTTATAAACAGCAGGATCTAAATTTACTTTATAATCTCCCCATATTGCACCACCGGACCATGGGCGACCACCATCATCTCCAACTATACTGTTACGAACAATTGAAGAACATGTAGAAGTTTTATTGATTCCAGTCTTAAGTGGATTTGCCACACCATTATTCACGGTTGCAGCAATATTAGCCCAGAAAGGAGCAACATTTTCACCATTATACACAACTACATAATCAAGCGGCACTTCAGCTAAAACAGCAGTTACAGTATAATTAAATGTCAGACCGTCTTTTACAATTGTATAAGTTACCGGATTAGTAAAATTAACTGTTGAGCCGGATGCAGGAGTTACAGTAGCACCACTTGTAAATTCGAGAGTTGGCTTCAGTTTTGTAACATCTCTTCCTGCAGGAAGATAGATTGTGATTTCTCTCTTCAGATTATCAATCTTAGCATCTATCGTATCAACAGAGAATTTAGTAATTTTGGCTCCCGGACGAGTAACCCGAATCGTTTGCCCCAAGGATGTGTTTCCTTCCGCATCGTGAACTTTTACTGTAAAACTGTATTCATTAAGCACTTCAACTAAACCATAAGTATAAGAAGTTGGATTTCCGGAAACAGTTGCTGTACTTGTAGCTTTACCTGTATTAGTTTGAATAGTCGCAGTCAGATTACCATGTCCCTCAGGCAATGACCATGTCAACTTTACACTATCACCAATTAAGGTATATTGCAAGTTACTTACGGCAGGTAATTTTGGCTCTACACTTGGAATATCACGATCGTAACACGATGTGAAGATAAAAGCCAAAACTGCCAGATAAATTGTTTTTAAAATATATCGTTTCATCTTTATTTCATTAAATGATTCAACCAT
>JAUZOF010000608.1 GCA_030706585.1 Bacteroidota bacterium | reverse complement strand
TTGCATTCAGGTAAATGGAGAAAAGTGTCAGGCCTTTGTTGGTAATGTCCGTTCCCAATCCCAGGTTGAGCAGAGAATAACCCGGTGTGCGAGTTTCTGTCTTGTAAGCCGAAAAGACGTTGTTTTGGGCAAAATAGTTCTCCAGCTCCAGTTTAAGGTACCCGTTTCGGATGAATTTTCCCCACTTGAGCAGCTCTGCTTTAAGTGCCAACTGGTATTTCGGAGCGGGAGTAAACGGCAGATTCCTTGTCGAATCGGACTGATGCAACTGCATGGCACGCACGTACGAGAAGGCATTTTCAATGTGCAACCAATCTATCGGGTGGGGGTGAATGTCGAAACGGAACTCTCCGCCATACAGATGTGCATCTCCGGATACGAACTTAAATGCGGTAGTTCCGTCCATCAACGAATCGCCACCTGCCACGTTGTTGAGCTTGCGGGCGAAGATATAATCGTTGATGCGGTTGTCAAACAGATTCAGTTCGGCAGAGATGTGTTGCGTGTTCAGTCCCAAAGTATAGTCCAGTTGCAGGCTGTTTTCCGGCTTCAGGTTGTCATTTCCAATCTCGTAACGGAAAGTACCCTCATGCACGCCGTTTGCTCCTAATTCGGAGATATTCGGGGCACGGAATCCCCGGGAGAGGTTGATTTTGGTAAATAGGGTTTTGGCGATTTGCCACGTTGCTCCCAGGCTACCCGACACCCCACCGAAATTCTTCCTGAATGCAGAAAACCGTTCGGTGGCAGCGCTTTCGAATGAACTGATTGCTTTCCCTTCGCTATTTACGAAGAGGCTGCGGCTATCAATGTGGCGATTGTCAAAACGCACACCTCCGCTTACATCGACTTTCCCCAAAGCCTTTTGGGCAATGGCGTATATCCCGGCATCAAACAGGTCATACTCCGGCACCAGATATTCTGTCCCCTTATTGCGGGAAGCCTGCTGCATGCCGTTTACCCCAATGGAGATGTTGTAATTACTGATTTCCGGAAAGTTGTATTTGATATCGTAATTCAACGTATTCATGTGGAAATAGAGCCCGTATTGATTTGTCAGAATATCGTCAAACTCCTGGCGCCGGTTTTGCTGTAATCCCAATGTTGCCGCCAGATTGCCTTTGCCCAGATAGAGGTTATTGTTCCACACAGCTTTGTAATGGTATATTTGCTGGTAAGGCATTTGCGGATGATAGGATTTCATATCCTTGTCGGTGGCAATGGCGATATCTTCCTGTCCGTTTTGATTGATAACCGTTTTAAGGAATTTGCCCGAAGCACTGTCTCGTTCGCCCTCCACCATGCCGGGTTGGAGGTGATAAGCACTCATTGTCAGGTGTGAATATCCCCACGATTTATTCAGTCCAATCTTTCCGCTGATGGCATTTTCACGAAATCCTGAATTGAATACATATCCGTCAAATCTATTCTGGTACGCATGTGCCATTTTATTGCTGTATCGTACGTCCCAGATGATGCCCTTTTTGTTCCCTGCCAGATTAAGTGAATAACCTATCATCCCGTTGTTGGTCTGGTAATTCGTTGTCACATTCCCCGCAATCTTACCATCCTGCAACGGTGGTTCCGGCAGCAGATTGACCACACCTGCCATCGCATCCGAACCATATACCAACGTTGCCGGACCTTTCAGTATCTCCACCCTGCCCACACCATACTCATCAACTTCGATGCCGTGCTCGTCGCCCCATTGCTGTCCTTCCTGACGGATCCCATCGTTAACCACAACTACGCGGTTGTATCCCAATCCACGGATAACCGGCTTCGAGATACCTGTTCCGGTGGTGATTTGCGAAACTCCGGGCTGAGAAGCTATGGCGTCAATAATGTTTGACGAACTATTTTGAAGTAGCAGCAGCTTCGGTACGACGCTGATGGGAGTGGGAGTACGTTTCTGTTCTCCGGCTTTGGAAAGTCCGGTTACGACTACTTCGTTTAGTTCGGTTACGGTATGCTCAAGGGCGAAGTTTTTTACAGTGGTCTTCGTAAGATCAATGCTTTCAATAATGGTGCGGAAATTGAGGTATTGTACCTGAATGAGCACTTTGTTGTTGGGTAGGTTCATAATGCGGTAGTTACCGTTGATGTCTGTAACGGTTCCTACTTTCAGATCAGGAAAATAGATAGTAACACCGGGCAGACTATTGCCGGTGGCCGCTTCGGTGACTTTCCCGGTTAGCATAGCTTTCTCCGCAGCAGATATGTGAAGTGTAACCAACGCTAACAGCGCCAGTACAAGATATATTCTTTTCATACGTCATTATTTATTTTGTTTTGGCTGCTTATGTAACTCGCATACAATGTCATACTCTTTGATGAACATTGATTCATGCTCGTTTCATTTGAAACGATTTATGTGAATGAGAATAGAGGGTCAATGGTACATTGACGGTTATAACACGCTATGACAAAAGCGTTCGGCTTTGCCAATGGATTGAATGAAAACAGGTGAAATCAGCACGCAGGAGGTGCCCGTAGAGACGGAAGTGCTACGGCTTCAACCGTAACGGCAGAAAGATGAAACGCAGATCGTTTATCGGGATAAACCGGTTGCTCCGGGAGAATTCCTTCCTCCGGTTGTACAAACTGAACAAACTCAAAGTTACAGATGGGACAGTCAGAAGCATGTTTACCTCCGGTAATAACATATCCCGTTTGCTTCTCTTGCTGGCAAACGTCCGCTTGCGTATGGCGGTGAATGAATTTCACCGCAGTAGGGAACAGTAGCAGGAGAAGTTGCAGCCACGCAATCAGGATTAT
>JAUZOF010000607.1 GCA_030706585.1 Bacteroidota bacterium | reverse complement strand
CTATACCTACGCTTTTCAATACCTTTTTTCTTCCGCTTCGAATATTCCTAACAACAGAATATAATCCAACGTTTTTGCGAAAGTATTTTTCCGCTTGTAACGTATTCATTAGTTACAATTATAAAGCAATAAACCGTTTCTATAGTGGCTCTCAGAGGTGCTCAACAATGAAAGGGATATCTACGATCATCTGCTCGTAATATCCCTTTCATTATTCTATGTATATTCCGATTATAATTCCCTGATAAAAGCCCAACGGCGTTTATGAACTTTACTCTCAAAGTATTCCCATTGAGCCAGCACCTTATCGTTGTCGGCCAACATGGGATTACTTTCGGCATATTTAACGCCATGTTTCCGGCAATTCACATGGATATCATTCATGATGATGGAATTGACCCCCTTATTCTGGTAATCGGGCCGGACCCCAATCAGTAGCAGGTCAATTACCGGATTCTTCATTTTTAAGTCCTTCAGCAGGTGAATGAATCCGAACGGAAAGAGTTTTCCCTGCATTTTCTGAAGCGCTTTGGATAAGGAGGGCATTACTACTCCCAATCCGATGAGCTCATCGCTTTCATCTACGACCAGGGTCAGGAAGTCCAGATTCAGCATCGAGATATACATCTTGATGTAATAGTCGATCTGTTTTTCGCTAAGGGGCGTGGAACCGTACAGCGGGCTGTAACACACATTGATCAGTTCAAAAAACTTCTTGCCATATCCTTCTTTGATCAGTTGTTTGGTACTTGAAAACTTCAGGACTCTCAGGTTGAATTTTTTTGTAACAATGCCTGCTATCCGATTGAGTTTCTCGTGGAGAGTTTCGGGGATTGTAATTAAATGTTCCACCCAGTCCGCATCTTTGCGGTAGCCCCGCTTTTCCAAATGTACCGGGTAATAAGGGTAATTGTAGATGGTGGCCATTGTGCCAAGTTGATCGTAACCCTCTACCAACATGCCTTCCTGATCGAGATCGGTAAAGCCGAGCGGGCCATGGATGTGAGTCATTCCTTTGGCTTTTACCCACTCTTCGGCGGTTTTGAGTAGCGCGGATGAAACCTCTTCGTCATCAATGAAATCTATAAAGCCGAAGCGGCCGTTCTTTTCATTCCACTTTTCATTCGCCCGATGGTTAATCATCGCCGCAATACGACCGACGTTTTTCTCTTCCTTATAGGCCATAAAGTATTGGGCTTCACAAAATTCAAAGGCGGGATTCTTCTTCGGGTCGAGAGTTCCCATTTCGTCCATATAAAGCGGAGGAATGGCGTAAGGGTTATTTTTATAGAGATCAATTCTGAATTTGACAAATTGCTTCAGCTCTTTTTTGCTGTTTACCGGACGTATTTCTAAGGCCATGAATGATTGTTTTAGGTGTAAAAGTAGCCTTTTTGTTCTAATCAAAAAGCATTTTTCTCCTTTTACCGGAAAACAAAAAGCTCCGAAAGCTGGACGAATCCTGACTTAACGGAGCTTTTTACTCTCAAAACAATAAAACTATGTGGTTACATGTCATTGCCGTTCATGATATCGGTATCACCGTTCTCACGCTGTTTGGTTGGTTTCTTTTTCTGTAAGCTCTGGCTTCCGAAGTTGTAGGTCAGGTTGATACCAAACATACGTCCGCCAAACTGGCTGACAGTGTAGTCATTGTAGTTGCTACCCCAGGTACGAACACGGTTTTTGCGGGAGTTGAGCAGGTCACGTACCATCACATTGACGATAAACTTGCGGTTGAAGAAGGTCTTCCGCAGTCCGGCATCCATATCCCAGCTTGGCAGGCTTTCTCCCTGTACAATGTTACGTTTAGACTGGTATCCGCCGGTCAACTGGCCCATTAATCCACCCGGCAGCCCCATATTAACCATCATGCGGGCGTTCCAGGCAAAGCTTTCGGTGCCTTTGTAGTAGGTGTCGGCGTAGGTAAATCCGTCCAACTGATTGTAGAACATATTCAGCGTAGAGGTTACGTCAATGAACTTCATGAATCGGTCTTTCAGGATAAACTCGCAACCCGCTGCCTGTGAGTTGGTGATATTCTGCGAGGTGCTGAATTTGACCGACTTGTTGTTGATATACTCCACGTAGCTCACCGACTGGATTACATCGGAAGTATTGCGGTAGTAGATGGATGATGAAAGCGAATGGTTTTCCCAGGTCTTGATGTGATTCAATTCCAATGAATTGGAATATTCCGGAGTCAGGTTAGGATTACCGTAACTGATATTTAACGAGTCGGAAACGTTGCGGTACGGATTCATGGCGCGACCGTTAGGACGGTTGATACGGCGGGTGTAGTTCAACTGCAGCTCGTTGCCATTGCCAAGTGTGTAATTCACAAAAAGACTCGGGTAAATGCCCGGATAAGTCTTGTTGAATGTAGTGGTTGAATCATTATTGTACTTGTCGTAATTCACCGCCGTATTTTTCATCACGTTGTACTCCCCACGCAAGCCGGCCTGGTAGCTGAGTTTGCTGATTTTGCCCGAATAGGTAATGTAGAGGGAGTTTCTGTTGTCGCGTCCGTTATATTCGTTGTTAAGTTCATATTGAGGTCTGCGGGACAGAATGAGCGTTTGCAGTTCCGCGTTGGTCGGGCTACTTCTTTTGTTGAACTCACCTTTGTAACCCGCTTCCAGTTTGCTGTTTTCGCTGATTGGGTAGGTATAATCCATCTGCACTTCCACTTCGCGGCGTTTGTTATCGCTGTTGATCCATTGGGTCAAAACCGGATTTGTAATAGTGTTATGAACGGCATCCATTTGATACATGGTCGAGTTGTTGCCAAAAT
>JAUZOF010000606.1 GCA_030706585.1 Bacteroidota bacterium | reverse complement strand
ACTTCAACGTAAAGGTTGATTGAAACGGGCTGGGATATAAGTTAAATTTCGTATCAATAATGGTACTTACACCAGTAGATATTGTTTCATTATACCCTTGCATAATTGAACTTAGCACATCTTTATCTTTTGTTTCTCCGCTAGTGAAGTTGATAATGCCTCCAGTATCCCAGCAATAGGTTATCATTCCTTTGCTTGTTGCAGATTTTACAAGATACCGGTAAAAAGATTTTATTGAAGCATTATGAAGCGCTTGATCGGAAGGAGGAGAAAGCGTTTTCCTAAATGCACCGTATTCTCCAATTATAACCGGGATTCCGTTGTCAACAAATTTGGTCTTCATCATACCTAAATATTTATCCATATCACTTTCTTCCCCCCAAGTGGCATTACGTGTAACATCTGTAGTAGAATGATTGCCTATCCCCCAATAATAAAACATTTTACCCCATGTTGCATCGGCATTTAGAATACAAAATTGAGGCGGGGTATAATAATGAACTTCAACCATCAGGCGGTTTGCAATCTTATCCTTTGGCATGGTGCTCATCAGGCTATTGGTCGTGGATATATCTGTGCCTGGCCCCTGAATAACTAATGTCCTCGAACTATTATTTCCTCCGGTGGCACGAACGGCATTAATAAACGTCTGATGATACTTTAACAAAACGGCCATGCCTGTTGCATTACTTACATTTGGTTCGTTGGCACTGGCAAAAATCAAGTGTTCATCATAATCTTTAAAATAATTGGCTATTTGAGTCCAATATGCACGTTGCCTTGTATTTACAATAGCCGAATCTTTCACCGTTACCCGATTCTCTAACCAGCCCTGGTCCCAATGTATATTAATAATTGTGTAAAGACTATCCTTAATACATAAATCAACCATACTTTCTACATGAGCAAGCCATGTAGGATCAATCACACTGGTAATTGTATCCGAATGAAAGAACCATGCTACCGGGAGCCTGACTGTATTAAACCCGGCAAGTTTTACCGAATCTATGGTTCTCTGGTAAGTAGTGGCTTTATAATTTTTACCCATCCAGGTAGCTTCCAACATGTTTCCCAGATTCCAGCCAATAGTCATTTTCTTGGCAAGCTGGCGTGCTGTTGGCAACTCGGCCTTCATAGACCCAGACCATAAAAGCCCACACAGAATAAGGACATAGAGAAAGCCCCGACTATGCAAGGGCTGTTTAATTGCAATTTTGTGTTTCATTATATTTTAGAGGTATAGTTTTTAAATACTTATACAACGTATCAGGATGAAAGAACCAAACAAAAAACCGAACAGATTATTTGTCTTTATTTTTTTACGATCTTAAATGATTTCGCCCAGTTCTCTCCATATACTTTTACGATATACACACCTGATTTCAATGAAGCACCTAAAGTAATTGTATTACTGAGAGCAAAACGTCCAATAGTCTCAACCTGTCGGCCCATTATGTCATAAACCCAAATACCCACAACATCATCGAGGTTATCTAGTTTTAGGGTAAAAGTTGTTGTGAATGGGTTCGGATATAATTCAATATCTTTATCTTTATCAACCGATGTTACAGCAGTAGCCAGAGCTTCACTGGCCCCCAGCTTCATAGCATTGATTATCCCCCAATCACTCACCTTGCCAGTTTTTCTATCAAATAATCCCCCCGGAATATCCCAACGATACGGAATTACGCCATTTTGCAACGCTCCTTTTACCATTCGATAGTGAAAATACTCCACTGATTTGTAGTGTAGAGCCGTGTCAGCTCCAGCCACAAGGTTTCCTCTTTTCCATGCAGCGTATTCTCCTAAAATTACAGGGACACCTTTATCCGTAAACCGAGTTTTTAGAGTTTTATAAAATTTATCCACATCAGCCTCTTCATCGTAACTTGGATTACGCTTTAGATCCGTTAACGAATGATTCCCTTTTCCCCAATAATAGCAAACATAAAGCATTTGACCGCAACCGCCACACCAAGGATTAAGCATATCTTCAGGCTGAAGTGCGAACTGATAGGGATAATTATGTATTTCAAACATTAAACGATCCTGTATTTGATCTTGAGGAATTCCGGAGTAATTCATGTCACCCTGAAAAATCAATGTTCGCGAAGTATTATTTCCACCAGTACCGCGCACCGCGTTGATAAAGGTTTGCACATAAGATTCAAATACAGTGCGTCCAATAGCTTTATCAACATTATTAGGTTCATTGGCACAAGCAAAAAGCAAATGATCACCATAATTTTTGAAGTAATTGGCAATCTGAGTCCAATAGGCTTTCTGACGCGCATTTACCCGGGCTGAATCGGCTACAGTGACGTGGTTTTCCAGCCAACCGCTATCCCAGTGTATATTCAGCACGACATACATACTATCCTTGATGCAGTAGTTTACAACTTCTCTCACCCGCGACAACCACGCATCCTGAATCACATTTTTTACGGTATCGGAATGAGTAAACCAGGCACATGGGATTCTGATCGTATTAAACCCCGCTGCCTTAATTGAATCTACTAACCGTTGCGTAGTGTAGGCTGCCCCCCAGCCCGTTTCACCATAGGGGCATTCAAGCGTATTTCCCAGATTTATACCCAGTTGCATTTTTGAGGCGATTTGCTTTGCGGTTGGCAATTCCGCAAACAAATTCGAAGAGATTGCAATTCCGATGATTAGAATTGCCAAGCGAATCGTTTTCATTTTTCTTAAGTGTTTCTTCATTTTGATCTATCTTACAGTTAATTACCTCATTAATAAGATTTGGTATTTCACCCTCCTATTCTATTCTATTCTATT
>JAUZOF010000605.1 GCA_030706585.1 Bacteroidota bacterium | reverse complement strand
GATTCCGACGAGACAGATAATTTCTAAATGGCTTTTGATGGCTTACATACCGTTTATATATAACTTATTGACAAATAGTATTTTGCCCTTAGAGTTCTGTGCGAAAAATGTATATTGCTCCTTAGAAATTCCCTGTTGCTTAATATAGGCATGAGTTTATCATACTAAGGCACTATTTATGAAAACTATATGTCTATATGAAAACTAGCTTAAAAAATTATTACGAACCAGAAATGGAAGAATAGTGTATCTCGTACATACCGAAAATAAACTAATTTAGCGCCAATATTATATTTGATTGAAAAAACTACCTTATTGTAAGATGAAAATTGTGTTTTGCAACATTTGAAAAGTATATGAATGCTAACCGAAATTGTCTAATTTCCCCGATTGTTATTTATTCCATAAAATTCAGATTGATTTTTGTTGGTATATTAATGCCGATTATGGCCTTTTGTTCTTCAAATACAAAGTTTTACAGTATTAATACAAGATATGGAATCTCTGTGCGAGAGACTTATTCCATCTGTGAAGACAACAACGGTTTTATTTGGACCGCATCAAAGACGGGAATCTTACGTCTCACTGAAAATGATTACAAGTTCTACAAACTCCCCGTCAAAACTGCCGGGTTTATCAATGTGAGATTGCTATACAGCAATGCACATCTTTATGCTTACACTTACAACGGACAGGTGTTTTATTATGATCCGATTAAAGATAAGTTCGTCTTCCTGCTGAACATGCAGCAACTCACGCACGATAATTTTGTATACCTACATGACCTGAAACAAGATAAGCAGGGATGTCTTTGGTTGGCAACGTCGTTGGGTTTGTATCAATACAACAATGGAATTGCCAAAAGAATTGGTAATCCTAAAGAAGTGTTTAGAATATTGTGGTACGATAATATCCATTTAATCATATCCAACGCTAAAAGCGTAAGTCTCCTTGATATTAATACGCACGTGTTTCATTATCTTGTTAATGATGTAGGAGAAAAGCACTTTAATGTATCGAGACTATACTTTGATAATTTGCAAAAAAAACTCTGGATAGGTACTGATGCTAATGGCTTGTTTCAGTATGAGTTCAGAACCGGTTTGTTTTCCAAAGCCAGAATCAACACGTTGCCAGACAAACCTATCTTAGCCATCACACCTAATTCTGACTCTACTCTGTTGATTGGTGTAGATGGACAAGGCATTTGGAAGGTGGAGAGGAAGGCTCCAAACAAAGTGATAAGTATTTATAAGAAAGATGTCGACGATCCATTTTCATTGCATAGCAACGGAGTTTACGACATGATTTGCGACAAGAATAATCGTGTGTGGGTAGCAACTTTTAGCGGCGGAGTTGCTTTTTATGAGCAGACGCCACCAAACATCCAGCAAATATTTCATACTATAAATAAAATCAATTCTTTGTGTGATAACTATATAAACAAAGTTATAGAAGACTCTCAAGGAAATGTGTGGTTTGCAACCAATAACGGAATTAGCCAGTGGAATATGAAAACCGACCAATGGAGGTCATACTACCATAATAAAGAGGGACAGGCACTGGTATTTCTGACCCTCTGTGAAGATAATCTGGGTCGAATCTGGGCAGGCACTTATGCTTCAGGTATTTATCTTTTGGACGAAAAAACAGGGAGAGAAATAGGCCATTATACCGAGGGGAACAACCCGATCATAAATAGCAATTTCATTTTCTCTATAAAAAAAGATTCACAGGGTGACATCTGGATAGGCGGCACTCATAGCCAGGTTACTAATTATAATGTCAAAACCAAGGCCATTCGGATATATCCCGAAAAATCGTTGAATACGTTGATTGAGTTTAGCTCGGGAAAAATGTTTATTGCTTGTACAGACGGATTATTACTTCTGGATAAACAAACAGGGAAAGAACGATTGCTGCTGAGCCGTTGTATAGTGAATGATATTGCCGTATGCGATGGGAAACTATGGGCTGGTACCAAGGGAGACGGCTTAATTTCACATGATTTGAAAAATGGGAATATCCATTATTTCACAATGAAATCGGGACTTCCATCCAATTATATCAACGGGATAATGGCCGTAGATGGATATTTATGGCTCGGAACGGAAGTCGGTCTTTGCAAGTTTGACCCGAAGACCCATAAAGTGTTTACATATGAATCGATACTTCCTTTTTCTAACATATCATTCAATACAAATGCGCATTGTCGGCTAAAGAATGGGAATCTGTTGTGGGGTACTGTGAATGGTGCCGTACTTTTTAATCCTAATACCATTCGTGATGTAAAAACGAGAGGTGTAATTTATTTCGAAGACTTGTCAGTGTCAGGGCGCTCCATTAAAGACAATCCGGTATTTCACCAAACCACGCCATTGAATAATTTACAGAATCTGACATTGAACTACAACCAGAATACACTTACTCTCGAACTGTTGTCACTTGGAGTCAACACCTCTGATTCAAAATTTTCATGGTTTTTAGAAGGATTTGATTCGGAATGGAACTTGCCGGTCAAGCAGCGAATAATAACCTATACTAATCTTCCAAGTGGAAAATACCATTTAAAAGTACGCATGTACGATAGTTCGGCTTCGCATATCCTTGTCGAACGTACCTTGTCCATCTATATTACACCGCCTGTTTTGAAAAGATGGTGGTTTGTGTTGTTTATGGGGTGTGTTATCTTCGGCATCCTGTATATGCTGTTCCGCTATTATATCAATTATCTGAAGCAACAGCACGCCGAAGAAAAGATTAAATTTTTTGCCAACACAGCGCATGATATCCGCACTT
>JAUZOF010000604.1 GCA_030706585.1 Bacteroidota bacterium | reverse complement strand
TTTGGTGGAAAACCTTTCTGTTATTTTACAACGTTATTATTTCAAATATACGAAAAAGAAAACGGGTGCCGGAAAACGTATTTTCAAGATGGCACCGCTTCACCACCATTTCCAGAAGCCGGGAAATGCAGGTATTGATGCCATTATTCAGGGGCCGATACGCCCTGTGCCTGAATCGAAGATTGTGGTTCGTTTCTGGATTATCGGGATCTTGCTGGCGGTAATTACCATCGTTACACTGAAAATCCGTTAATCCCATTTTTGAATATAGAAGAAGTTATATATGAGCAAAAGAATTGTAGTATTAGGAGCGGGAGAGAGTGGTGCCGGAGCAGCTGTTTTGGCCAAAGTAAAGGGGTTTGATGTTTTTGTCTCAGATAAATCTGCTATTGCCGATAAGTACAAAGAGCAGTTGGACAAATATCAGATTACCTGGGAAGAGAGCACCCATACTGATGAATTAATACTGAATGCTGATGAGGTAATCAAAAGTCCCGGGATTCCGGATAAAGCGCCTATTATGAAGGCGATTATCGAAAAAGGAATACCTGTGGTCTCTGAGATTGAGTTTGCCGCTCGCTATACCGATGCTAAGATGGTCTGTATCACCGGTAGTAACGGGAAAACGACTACCACCATGCTGACTTATCATATTTTGAAAAAAGCAGGGTTGAATGTCGGTCTTGCCGGAAACGTGGGTAAAAGCCTGGCCTTGCAGGTGGCAGAAGACAACTTCGAATACTATGTGTTGGAGTTGAGCAGTTTCCAGTTGGATAACATGTACGATTTCCGTGCCAATATTGCTATCCTGCTGAACATTACCCCTGACCACCTCGATCGTTACGATTATTGTATGCAGAATTATATCAATGCTAAATTCCGCATTACACAAAATCAGACTCCTGAAGATGCTTTCATCTATTGGAATGATGACCCCATTATCACCGAGGAAATTAAGAAACGCCATATCGATGCCCGTTTCTTCCCATTTGCCGAAATCAAGGAAGTGGGCGTAAAAGGATATACGGAAAATGCCGATCTTGTTATTGAAGCTCCTGAGAGTGACGCATTCTCCATGGAACTGAGTAAGCTTGCATTGTCAGGCACACACAACCTTTATAACTCATTGGCAGCGGGTATTTCAGCTAAGTTATTGCAAATCCGTAAAGAGAAAATCCGTGAAGCACTGGGCGATTTTCAGGGCGTGGAACACCGTCTGGAGAAGGTAACCCGCGTGCGTGGTGTGGAATATATCAACGACTCAAAAGCAACCAACGTAAACTCTTGCTGGTATGCGCTCCAAAGCATGAAGACTCCTGTGGTTCTCATTCTGGGAGGTACTGATAAAGGAAATGACTATACCGAAATCGAGGAACTGGTAAAACAGAAAGTGAAAGCGATAGTTTGCCTGGGTGTGGACAATAGCAAACTGAATAAATTCTTCGATGGTAAAGTGGCTGTTATTACCGATGCCGGATCTATGAAAGAGGCGGTTGATAAATGCTACCAGTTATCGGATAAAGGCGATACCGTATTGCTCTCTCCGTGTTGTGCAAGCTTCGACCTTTTCCAAAGCTACGAAGACCGCGGACGCCAGTTTAAGGAGTGCGTGCGTAACCTGTAATCCGGTATATCTGTTTAGAGAATTATAATCCAACAAAACGACAATTATGGACTTGACCAAAGCGCTGTTTAGGGGAGACCGGGTAATCTGGGCTATCTTTTTCATACTCTGTATGTTCTCTCTGGTAGAGGTGTACAGTGCTTCGAGTATGTTATCATACAAGGCGACGGTTCGTCATTTCGACCCCATCATGCGTCATTCTACTTTCCTGTTGGGAGGTACGTTGCTGGTAATTGTCGTTCAGAATATCAACTATAAAAAGTTCTCGACATTAGGATTCTATATTCTTATTTTTGCCTTTATCCTGTTGATTTATGCACTGGCAGGAGGAATGAAAGTTAATGATGCCCAACGTTGGGTCAGTTTCGGAGGGGTAAGTTTTCAGCCTTCCGAATTTGCCAAATTGGGCGTAATTATTACAACCTCATATATATTAGCCCGTTTTCAGGATGAAAGCCATGCTTCGAATAATGCCTTCAAATGGGTCATGTGGATTGCAGGGTTCTTTTGTCTGTTGATTGTCAAGGAGAACTTCTCCACGGCCTTCTTACTTTTTGCCGTAGTCTATATTCTGATGTTTATCGGACGAGTCCAGTTTAGAAAGCTTTTTGTTATCGCGGCAGTGGGTATTGGATTTATCTTAATGGCGATCTATGTTGTTCCAAGCATGCATATTAAAGCTTTGGAAAAAACCCGTTATACAACCTGGATCAACCGACTCAAAGAACATGACAATAAGAAAGAGGCAAAACTCGAGGACCTGAAAATTACCGATAAAAACCGTCAGGTAATGACCGGCAAAATAGCCATTGCCAACGGCGGTTCATCTGTTTTTGGTATGTTGCCGGGAAACAGCCAGACACGGGACTTTCTTCCGCAGGCATTTTCCGACTTTATCTATGCCATAATTCTGGAAGAGACCGGTTTCCTAGGTGGCTTTTTTGTCTTGTTCCTTTATTTTGTCTTGTTGTTTCGGGTGGGCATTATAGCACGAAGGTGTAATCATGCTTTTCCCGCATTGTTGATTATCGGAAGCGCCTTGCTCATTGTTTTCCAGGCGATCATCAACATGTCTGTAGCGGTGAATTTGATTCCCGTAACCGGACAACCTTTGCCGCTCATTAGCCGTGGTGGGACATCTACGATTCTGACATGTATCTACTTCGGGATAATCCTC
>JAUZOF010000603.1 GCA_030706585.1 Bacteroidota bacterium | reverse complement strand
TTATTTACTCTCCTTTTTGGTGTTTCTGGCGATTCAACCTGAGTATAACGCCGATTATCTACTTGAGAGTATGGATAGATACGTCGATTTGGTAAAAGATAAACTATCGTACAGTGATATTATTATTACTGCAACAGGTGCCACGCGCTGTTATACGAACTTGCGCTTTGCACTGAACAAGCTTCGAAATTTCGGATTGGTACATCATACAACTCGTATTGATCATTCAATTAAGCGTTCGTTGTTGCCTACTCCATTTGGCTATTTGGTTGCAGCATATGTCAGCCATTTTAAAGAAGCAGACGTACAGAATTTGCTCGATAATAAGATTACGAAATCTTCTCCCAACTTTTACAATCTCGTTGTTCAATTTAAACGCGATACGGTTGGCTTTATAGATCAGGTAACCTTAAAAACAGAAAACATAGAACTTGTAGAACTGGTTGATCCTATAAGAGAATCTTTTAAAGCAATAGCTTCCAATATTAAGTTTAGCGAATCGTATAACTCTGAAGATATTGAAAAGACAGAACTTAAAATGAAAGAGTTTTACAGAAATGACGAAAATCAGCAGTCTATTTCATTGGAAATGAATAGGTTGATTGTTAGTCGATAAAGCACTAAAACATGAGTAATCCAGCTCCCGTAATTGTAGATATCAGAGAATTTCTGAAAACACCCAACATAAAAATCCCCGATTATCAGCGCCCCTATAAATGGACTGATAAAAACGTCAATCAGTTGATCGATGATATTTTATTTCACAAAGAAAAATCAGCCTATCGGTTGGGAACGGTGGTGATTCATCAGGAAACAGTTGATAATGCGACTGCACTGAATATTGTTGACGGGCAGCAAAGGACGATTACTTTGCTGCTAATCGTTATGGCATTGATCCGCAACCAGAAACTGGATAAAATTAAAGGACTATCGGACTACCAGACCAATCTGCCTGCATTGGAGTTTTCGAACGATATAACCATCGACAATATACAAAACAACTACAAAGTAATTGAGCGTCGCATTAACGAGTTTGATGAGGCTACCATACTATTCTTCTTCAACAAATGTGAGTTAGTACAGGTTACCCTGAATGAAATATCGGAAGCTTTTCAGTTTTTCGATTCACAAAATGCCCGAGGTAAAGACCTGGAACCCCATGATTTGCTGAAAGCTTATCATCTACGTGAGATGAACAATTCGTCAACCGAAGCAGAGCGGAAGCAGGTAGTAGAAAAATGGGAAGAAATGGATACCGACAAGTTATCCAGATTATTTGCTCAATACTTGTATCGTATCCGGAACTGGAGCAAAGGAGCTTCGGCCCGATACTTTACCAAAAACGATGTGGATGTATTTAAAGGTGTTAGTCCCGAGATCACGGAAGATTATCCTTTTGCTAAGATGTATCGGATTGCCCATTATTACACAGAAGAATACAATGGTTCGCATCACCGCCATATCATGCAAAACGATTTTGTATTCCCATTCCAACTGGATCAGACAATCATCAATGGAAAACGATTCTTTGAGATGATAACCTATTATGATGGATTGACTAATCGTATTGAAAATACAAATAACTCAGATGTAATTAAAATGATGAATGAATCTCCCGGATCCTTCCGTGTTGGAGATAAATATGTTCAAAACCTTTTTTACTGTGGATTAATCTATTTCATCGATAAGTTTGGCGAAAAAGAACTCCCTAAAGCAATTGATAAAATCTTTGTCTGGGCATTTACTTTACGGCTGAAACTTTACAGCGTAGGCATCGACTCGGTAGACAATTACGCGCTTAACAGAGCGCACGCGCAGGTACAGCTCTTCAAAAGCATACGAGAAGCCATCCGCCCCAATGAAATTCTGAATATTAAGCTGGAAGTACTTACCGAGAAAAAATCCACCAAAACAGACACCATCGAATCATTCTTTAAAGAGCAAAAGTATTTATTATGAGTCAAGATCCCAAACACTAAACTGTCAGAGACCTGTTTAGCTCTGATCAATACATTATACCCATCTATCAACGGAATTATGCCTGGGGGGAAGGTGAAATTACTCAACTTATACAGGATATTGTTGATTATAAAAAAAACTACGATACAACTTATTACATTGGTACATTGGTGGTATGGGAACGGAAGGTGGACGGTGCTGTTATCTACGAAACGATAGATGGCCAACAACGGTTAACCACCCTATCTATACTGCTTGGATTATTAAGAAACGAATACAAGCAGATTGACCTGAGTTGGTATAATAAACCCAGACTGAAATTTGACAGTAGAACCCATTCTACCTCTACATTAGATTCATTGTTCTACGGAAATGAGCCGGATGATAACCACTGCAATACATCCATCAAAGATGGATACAAAACAGCAAAACGGGCATTGGATAGAATTCTGAAAGAAAAGGAATTCAACCTGTCAATCGAAGAATTTACAGCTTATCTGTTCGAGAAAGTGACTATCCTACGGGTACCTGTTCCAGCGGATACCGACTTGAATCATTATTTCGAAATAATGAATAGCCGGGGAGAACAATTAGAAAAGCATGAAGTGCTGAAAGCAAAGTGTCTGGAAGTCCTGGGTGAATGTGACCGCTATGCTTTTAATGCAGTGTGGGAAGCATGTGCGAACATGGAAAAGTATGTACAGTATGGCTTCACAACGGATGAACGAGACTTGCTTTTTGGGAAAGGATCCGAAACGAGGTGGGATGAATTAACGGATGAAAGCACCCTCTATGCAAGCTTGTGCTTAAAACCGGAAGCTAAGTCCGAAACAGGGGAAAGT
>JAUZOF010000602.1 GCA_030706585.1 Bacteroidota bacterium | reverse complement strand
TCAGCGAATCATTACGGTAGTGATGGAGCACTTTCTCAAGCTCCGGTCGATTATCGCCTGCTTTCCGCAATACATTTTGGACGTTCTCAGGGTAGTTGACAGCAAATGCTGTAATGCAAATGAGAAATAACGGTAGAATGTAAAATAGTTTCTTCATAGAATATTGAATAGTTTTTTCACATGGATGACTCAGATGCTACAGATTAGCACGGATTATTTCAATCCCTCAATCTTTCATCCCCTGAATCCCTGAAAAATGACCGAAGTCATTTTCGAAAGTGGCCTTGGGGAAAAACATTTCCAAAGTTTGGAACTTTGAAAATGTTGGCATCGAGTGACTCGGGGCGCAACTTTGAGTCGCACTCCGAATAAAGCCCCTTTAAGCCTGCGGCTCTTCGGGTATTGCCGTTTCTACTCCGGCGAGTTTCTCATACGAAATGGCTCCCAGCTGATTTTTTACCTCTTTACCGGGACGAAACTGAACTTTACTACTGTTGATAGTCTTTGACGTAACCTTATCGGCGGTCTCCTGACCTTCACCGGTAATAATCAAGTTAAACGAACCGAAGTCACCTAAACGAACGATATTCCCCCTGCCTAAGGAGGCTGTGTAAAAAATAAGAAAGAAATAGTTCTTTGAAATGTTGTTAAAATGGAGGTAATTTGCTATCTTTAAGCAAGATAATAAATATCAAATGGGCTATATACTACCTCAGTCAAGAGAACAGTTAGTTTTATCTAACTATATTGATGATTATGTTTCATCGGATAATCCTGTTCGATTAATTGATGCTTTTGTGGAAAAAGTAATCAAACTTCGTTTGGATTTAAGTACAGGTAAGGGAAATTCCTTTGTAGGACGTGCTTCGTTTCAGATTAGTACCTTTCTAAAGTTATATTTATACGGTTACCTCAATGGTATCAGCTCTTCCAGAAAACTAGAAAAGGAAACTTATCGTAATCTTGAGGTTATTTGGTTGTTGGGCAAACTACATCCGGACCATAAAACCATCTCGGATTTCCGAAAGGATAATAAAGAGGCAATTCGCACAACAGTCTTATTATTGCGTAAGTTCCTCAAAGAGGAAGGTTATATCGGAGGCAAACTGATTGCATATGATGGAACTAAAGTCAAGGCCTATGCAAGTAAAGACATGATTTCCATGCAACAAATTGCTCGAAAGTTGAATCATTTGGAAAAAGAGTTAGATAAATACCTGACCCAATTACAAAGCAACGATGCCGTTGAAGGTGTTGAAGACCAATTATCCGGTTTAGCCGATGAATTGAATGTGGAATCGGCTTTGCTTGAGAAAATTGCTCAACTTCAAGAACAGGTAGCATCATTGGAAAAACAAAAGAATTTCCTGGAAGAAACACAACGAGATTCTTTTGCTCCGGTAGATCCGGAAGCCAAACTGATGAAAACAAAAGAAGGATTCATGCCTGCATACAATGTTCAATCTGGCGTTGACGATAAACACCATATGATTACACAAATGGATGTTACGGATGAACCGACGGATTATCATTGTTTACAACCCAATATAAATGCAACCCAAGAACAACTGGACTTAACGCCTGAAACAGCATTAGCAGATAAAGGCTACGCAAGTGAAGACCAGATTAAAGATATTGAAAAAAACAACGGAGTAACTTGTGTCGTTCCTTTCCCTGAACGTGTTCCGAGTAGAAAACAAATAGAGGCCGGAATCACTTTTACCTATATTCCGGAAAGAGACTGCTACACCTGTTCACAAGGACAAACCCTGGCTCTTGTACTTAAACGAAAGCTCAAACGAAACAAACCCTATAGCAAATATCAGGGTTTAAATTGTAAAAACTGTTCGCTAATGGAATCCTGTACAAAATCGATCAAAGGCAGGGTTATTTACCGTCGAATAGAAAATGACTGGCTTCAAGGATATTTTCAAAGAATCAAAACACCCCAATTTAAAGACTGGATCCAAATGAGGAAAACCTTAGTTGAACATCCTTTCGGGACTATTAAATATTGGATGGGACAGATTCCATTACTGCTTCGGGGAAAAGAAAAAGTACAGACAGAAATTGATTTGTACTCCACTTGCTATAACCTTAAACGGCTATCAAACATTGAAAATATGGCAGTATTGCTCCAGAAAATAGAAACCTGGGGGTAAAAAACCGGTTTTTAGCCTTCTTTCAGCAAAAAAGACCGATTCTCCCTTGAATATTTCTCATCACTGAGAATATTTCTCCATTTAACAACATTTCAAAGAACAATTTGATCTCTGAATTTTTACACAGCCTCTAAGTGGCGGGGAACAACTTCGATCAACGACTCCAGCACAGCCAACACATCGGCCGGGCTGACGGTGCTTTGCCGGCTCAGTTCTTTAATCAGGTCACGCAGGCTAATTTCGCCAGTGCTGCTCACACGGGGATAAAACTTCTTGGGCGCTTCGGGTTTCGAAGGATTACCCATTTCTACGACTTTGAATTTTACTGCCATAATCTTAGTTTTTTTAAATAGACTTCCCGAACCCTCCAGAGGAGGGCCTAAAAAATCCGGATGAATAAATTGGGAAATTGATTATGGTTTAAAATACAGATGAGACCGATTCGGATAAACCTTTTCCAAAGTTTCGAACTTTGGAAAAGTTGGCGCCTCTTCTACTCTGAGTGCGTCTTAAAATCACGCTCAGAGATTCGTCGGGCCTCCCGCTTATATTCTATCACCTCTTTGGAGGGTATCTTGGGTTTTAAAGAAAGGATTTCCTGCGCCACCAGTCTGCTTTTGGAGGTATTACCCATACGGTCATACAACCGCATCAGC
>JAUZOF010000601.1 GCA_030706585.1 Bacteroidota bacterium | reverse complement strand
CCGGGTAGTTAGTGAAGGTGCGACTTTAAGTTCCGCCTTCACTAGCCATTTCTATAGTGCCGCCATAATCCTGGCACACCCGGCCCGTTTCACACCCTCTATTTTTCCCCCGAATGCGGTGGTTCCAAACTCTATTCCCACACTTAACAGCAGAGTGTCGTAATCTGATCTGTACTTTTGCATGCTTTCATTAAACATAATTTCAAGGGTTTGTTGCGGGATAATGTCATGGGCCGAAAACAATTCGGTTTTTTTGGATTGGCTGATTCCGTTGGAATCAGCCAACGTAGGTTTGTATTTATCGCGGGGATTTTCCGGTTGATAGTGGATATCCGAAACCACACCCAGAGTAGCAATCAAGCGAAAATAGGGGAGTCTCTGCACATTCAGCAGGTCGTTTTCGGTGTTGATTTGTGGAAAACGTACGGTCGCTGAGCGTTTTTCCTTATCCACCTCAAAAGTTGGGATAGCCCGCATTACTGCATTGAAAGAGTAGTTTTTATTGAGGCTGAATCCGGCAATCGCCTCCCGATAGACCGAAAGGCGCAAATGACGTTCACCCAGTGTGCTCTCTTCATCCAGATTGATCAGCTTCTTGCCGATTCCGTTCCATATGGGAGAAACGTTGTAGTCTGCCAATCGGTAGGTGTCGCCCATAGCCCATTTTAATCCCCTGGAGAAGAGTACGCACGCAGCCCATTCCGTCTGGTGCCTCCTTACCATCTCAAACTCTTTTCCTTCTTTCATCCGTCGTTTGGTGGGGCCACCTTTCGTACGCATGATTACTTTGTCGCTGCCCGCCATGGAATAAAATGATACCCCACTGATACTACCCTCCATCTGGAAGGCTCCTTTTATTATTGCCATAGTGTTGAATTGTTTAACATGAATATTTAAAGATCATGATTCCCGGTATTTCAACTCCGTATGCATGCTTATTTGCGCAAGAGTCTCCATATACCATAAGCACGGTCTATTCTATGCTTAAACACCTCTCACAAATAATTGTTTAACTGAAGATACAGTAATGTCACAGTCATATCACAGTACTATATAAAACTGTAATATGACTGTGTTACTACTGTGACATTACTGTAATACTACTGTGATATCTTATTTTAAAACTATAATATGAAGCGTTTATGGTGGGGAGATGGAGGGGAGTTGGTTCGGTTGTTTTACTTGCGAATTGTCTGCTGTCGGATTGAAAATCCGATTATGGTTTAAACTGAAGTTTTTTGATGATTAACTGGAGGAGTACTGTGTATGCGTGTGATTCTTCCGGTGAGGTAAAACGAATCACTTATTTTGCTCACAATGAAAGTGGATCTATTCGTTGAGCGGCTTATTACGTTTTTATATGTCTTAATACTGATATTGACAGGAGACTGACTACGGGGATTTAATCATAAAACAAAATCAATTTAAGGAAGGATATTAACCAGCCAATAATGTAACGGAAGTAATCTTAGATTTTTTACATTCCCTCTTTCTGAATATATATAGCTAAAAAGCTTTTAACTCTATTAACTTAAATCCTAATTTATTCGGTTTTTCAATTCTCTTATTTAGAGTAATTTTGCCTCCGAATGAGACAGTTGAATAAGATATTTATTCTGATAGTAATCCCATTTACTATTCTTTTCTGTCTGGAAGAGTGTATGACTACGCTTTTCCAGTGTCACTCGTTTCATATCGAACATGCGCAAGGACTTCCCGAGGGAACCAACAATATATCTTCTATCGGAGTGGACCATGGAGAGGTGGTTGTCCTTGACCCGGTATATCCCAATCTCGATATTCCGTTATGCCCGTTGACCTATTTCAATCATAACGATTTTATTTATTCTCCCCAATACGTTTCTACACTTTGGCTTCCGCCTAAGTTATCTCATTTCAACGTATAATTTTCAGACTTAAACTACGGTTAAAGTCCCGGCTTCCCATGACCATTGATGTCATGGGTCAGATGCTGTTGCCCCGGCTTATTCCTATATTCAATATTGGAAATGGCCGCATAAGTGATTATGCTATGGACTGCATGGAAACCTGACGTAAAACGGCCAAAGCCGGTTATCTATCCTTTCTACAATTATTAATCAGAAACAAATATGAGAAGATTGCTTCTATCGGCGGTTTTACTGTCCGTGTTGTTTGCGTGTAGCAAAAAGAAAGAGAGCGGGGAGAGTGTCCCGCAAATTCCTGTTTTCACAGTAGATTATAAGAATACGGTGTTTAACAATGACATTGTGGCCGACATTCAGGCGGTCCGGAATGTAGAAATCCGGACCCGCGTCAAAGGATTCCTGGAAAAAATATTGGTGGACGAAGGTGCAGAGGTAAGAAAAGGCCAACCGTTATTCAAACTCAGTTCACCGGAATATACTGCTGATTTTACAAAAGCAAAATCAGCATTGCAAAGAGCAATTGCCGAGAGAAAAGCAGCAAACCTTGAGGTAGAACGTGTACGAATGTTAGTAGAAAAAAACGTGATTGCAAAGTCGGAATTAATTCTTGCCGAATCTAAAGTTCAGGTTGCTGAAGCGGCAGTGGCTGAGGCTAAAGCGGCGCTCAACAATGCAAAAGCCTTTATGACTTATTGTACGGTTACAGCTCCTTTTGACGGGGTCATAAACCGTATTCCCCTTAAGATGGGAAGTCTGGTCAATGAGGGTGATTTGTTGACCTCGATTTCAGACATTTCAAGTATCTACGCCTATTTCAACCTGTCGGAAACCGATTACCTGCACTATCTGAAAGCCAAACGTCAGGGAGACTCCATCCCGGATGAGGATAATGTTCGGCTTGAACTGGTAGACGGT
>JAUZOF010000600.1 GCA_030706585.1 Bacteroidota bacterium | reverse complement strand
ATCTCGTCTTTTTTGCCGGTGAGGGTCTCCGCTTTGGCGGTCGCAAGGGCTGCTACCACGGCTCCGGAGGTCAGCATAAAGGTGCGACGGCTGCTGTTGATCTCCGAGACGGGAGCTGTATCCTGCTTTTTCCCATATCGAAATGCGTATTTGACACCTCCTTTTTTACAAACAGAGAGGCAATTGAAGCAACTCACACATCGCGAATCGTCTACTGTCATTGCCATCGAGTCGATGCACTGCGACTTGCATCGCTTTTCACAGGCACTGCATTGGGTGCAGGATGATTTCTCGATTTCGATTTTAAACAAAGAAAGTTTGGATAAAAGTCCAAGGAAAGTCCCCACCGGGCAAACCGTATTGCAATACAACCGTCCCCGAAACCACGACATGACTGCGACTAAGACAAAAAAAACAGAAGTAATGATAAAGGGTATCACCACAAAGGCGTTTTGAGACACGCCGTAAATCACGTAAACACCTTTTTTGATGAGCAATGCCGAGAAGCCGTTATTTGCCCATATAAAAAGCGGACGAAGGAGTTGCGTAATGATGCGGCCAAAGATGCTATACGGGTCGAGCCACACCACCACCGTGCTGCTGCCCAGTAAAAAGGCAATCACGGTCAACGCAAGCAGGCTGTAACGAAGAATATTGTTCGGTTTGCGATAATCAAAGCGGTAACGTCTCCCCTTTTTCTTAAACCAGCGCGACTTCCAGGCAGCAATATCCTGAAATACGCCCAGCGGACAAATCACCGAGCAGTACAAGCGTCCGAACAGCAGGCTTAAGACCAGCAAGAAGCCCACCACTCCCACTTGGACAGACATCAGCGCGGGAATCCATTGCATTTGCAGCAATTTATGGAAAGAAAGGGGCAACAACCCCGTAAAATCAATAAAGAAAAAGAGAATCGGCAGGAAGAAAAGGATTGCCAATAATCGTCGAATGTGTTTGAGAGTCTTCATAAAAAAAAAGCGAGAGAGACCCACCCCGCCCCTCCCAAAGGGAGGGAGAAAGAGTGCTGATGAACTTTCTACTGTTCATTTACCGGCTTTCTCCCCTCCTTCGGAGGGGTCGGGGGAGGTCTCTTTATAGTTTAATCCGTTTTACATTTAATTTCTCCAGATGTTGCGTACCCACTTTGAGTTGTTCGGCCAGAGCAATGTAGCGCACATCCGCCAAATTGGTCTCGCGAATCTGGTTAAACATCTTGATGGCCGCCGTATCCACCGCCACGAAATCGTGCGACACGAGCAGCGATTTCATCATCACCGCATCGGATTCCGACTTGCCTTGCGGACCGTTGGATTTCATCGCGCGGTAAGCGTCCACGATGTTCAGCACCGGTTTCTTGTGGAAAGTAGCACAGTCGGCGATGCACTGGTGAAGGTCATTGCGATGCCAGTAGCCGCGGTCCCACACGATACCCATCATATTTTTCATCGAGATAGACATCTTCGGCCCGCCGTGGTGCTTGAGCACCGGCACATTAAACCACACGTCGCAATCAAGAATGGCTTCATGGACTTTAATCTTTTTCAGATTCACGCCATGCGGCAAATCCGCCTCGCGATACATCGACTCGTCGTTACCGGGGATAATCTTACCACCCGCAGCTTTCACCGCAGCCTCGATACCGCTTGCCTCATAGCATTTCTGCCAATTATCGCACGTGTGGTCAAACACTAACACCTGCTTCGCTCCCGCTGCCAGACACTGTTTCACCAACGCACCCACCAGTTGCGGATTGGTATTGGCGGCCATCTGCGGAGTGCGGTCCCAACCGATATTGGGCTTAATCACCACCTTCTGGCCCTTCTTCACAAACTTCTGTATTCCGCCCAATTCCTTGAGCGCGCGGATAAGCATCACTTCGGGTTCGCCGCCCATCACCGCCACCAGGTCGGGGGATGAAGCCACGGTCAGTTCGTTTTCGGTCACCACGTTAGCCAACGATTTCGGACTAAACAGGGATGCGAGTCCTGCCAGAGCAGCTGTCTTGAAAAAATCTCTTCGTTTCATGGTTGTTTATATTAAATGTTTTCAGAAAATAAAGTCTTGTGAGTTGAATGCAGTACTTTGACAATCAAACTATCTGCATCGGGAGAAGAAGCCCAAAGATATTGATTTTAAAGGAAAAACGGAATAGGAAGCCACGATAAATATCATCCTGAACAGTATCAATGGCGCTTATTCTCTAATAAAAACGATTTTCGCATTGCAAAATACCATCCCGGACAACACAAATACCACCTTGGGTGATATAGATGTAATCTTGACTTTGCAAAATGCCATCCCGGGCGACACAGATGCCATCTTGGATGATATAGATGTAATCTCAGGATGCCAAAATGCCATCTTGATTCATATAAATGCCAACTTGGGCGACATAGATGCAATCTTGACATTGCAAAATGCCATCTCGGGCGACACAGATGCCATCTTGGGTGATATAGATGTAATCTCAGGATGCCAAAATGCCAGCTCGGTTTATATAAATGCCAACTCGGAACAGAAATATAGGAATTCAATCTTTTCAACTATCAGCCCAGCATATATTTCCGGTTATCTGACGCATATATTTCATAGCTCTGTGAACACACTTTTAATATATTCACCCATATAATCACTCAAATTATCAATTTAACACGTCCAAAATTTGTAAATTCCGGAAAGTATTTCAATATTTGCGAATATAAAATAATCAACTTTCAGTACACACTTCTCTTAAATTTCAAAAACATGACAAACAACCAAACCAACCAGTTTAACATGCAAGAGCGTGTAGAACAGTTTTTCACAACAAAGCATGAGACCATCAAGGAT